>JADDPY010000187.1:0-7166 GCA_016781635.1 Rubrobacter sp. | reverse complement strand
CCTGGTTGCCGATCGGCAGGAGGGCGAGGTCCGGGCTGTAGAGCTCGCGGATGAGCGCCATGTCGCCGAAGACGGCGGTGTCGCCGGCGTGGTACAGCTTGAAGCCGCTCTCGAACTCGAGCACGTAGCCCTGTGGCTCGCCGGCGTAGATCGAGGAGCCGTCTTCGAGTTGTATCGAGGAAGAGTGGAAGGCATGGGTGGCGGTCACTTTCACGCCGCCGACCTGGGCGGTAGCGCCCTTATTCAGGGGCATCGCGTTCTCTACGCCCTGACCCTGAAGGTACGAGAAGATCTCGAAGTTCGCCACGGTGGTCGCCCCTGTCGACTTTGCAACCGACACGGCGTCGGCGAAGTGGTCGAAGTGTCCGTGGGTGATTAGTATCGTGTCGACGTCGCCGACCTCCTTGAGGTCGTCAGGCGTCTGCGGGTTGTCGGTCAGGAACGGGTCTATGAGGATCTGCTCTCCACCCGGCGTTACGACCCTGAAGGTCGCGTGGCCCAGGTAGTTGATCCTGGTCCCACCCAGAAGGTGTTCCATGGTCTCTGCCTCCATATTTAGATTTCTATGCCTCAAAAGATCAAGCTTAACGTATACCCCAGACGCACGCTGGAGAACCGCCGCGAGCCATCCCTGCGGCACATATTCCGGTCGAAGCTCGTACCGACAGCAAATCTGCGCGCGGCAGCACATCCGTGTCGTGGAGGACGATTTCCTAAACGGGAAAGCAGCCCCTGAGATCTGGAGAAGCTCGGCTATCGGATCGCCGACGTCCGGCGAGATCTCCGGCCGTGGCGAGCGTTGGGCGACCTCGGCGCGCGGTTTCGCTGGCAGGGACTCTGCTATCTTAGGGCAGTCGGCGAGGTGGCACGTGGATCGGGAGGCTTCTTGAGGTTCGCTGCTCTGGCGGTGCTGGTGGGGATAGCGGTGGCGTTTCAGGCCACGCTCACCTCCATCTCGCAGCGTACGATCGGCCCCGCCGCCCTCGTTGCCATCTCGGGGCTGACAACGGCGGTCGTGGCGGCCGGAGTTTACCCGTTTCTCTCCAGGCCAGAATTCACGGCGCGATCCGTGGGCTTTGCCGCCGCATCGGGGGTGCTGGGGGCGTTCATCCTCGGCGGCATCGCCTACTCCGCCGGACAAACCGGGGTGGCCCGCACGGTCTCCCTCGTCATCGCGTCCCAGCTTATCGTCAGCCTGGTTCTCGACAGCATCGGCGTGTTCGGGGCCGCCACTCAGAGCTTCAGCCCCCTGACGATCCTCGGCGTTCTCCTGATTCTCGTCGGCGGCATACTGGTGGTGCGCTTTTAGCCCTCGGCCCTCAGCAATGCCGGACGGCGCCTGGCAGCGTCCGATAGGTCCGGGCTGCGGGCACGAGTATGGAAGAAGGAGGACCCTTGCGAGGAGAATGGTGCGGAATGCTAGGAGGGTCTGAGACCCTGACGACTGAGGGATTGATGGGCTGATGGCTTACCTACCCATCGAGGATCACGGGATCATTGGGGACCTCCACACGGCGGCGCTCGTCGGCATGGACGGGACGGTCGACTGGTTGTGCCTGCCGTCGTTCGACGGCCCGAGCGTCTTCGCCTCCATACTGGATGACGAGAAGGGCGGTCACTTCAAGCTCGCACCGGCGGGGAACCCCGGGCGGAGCCAGCAGCTCTACCTCCCGGACACGAACGTCCTGCTGACGCGTTTTCTATCCGCGAAGGGGGTAGCGGAGATTCTAGATTTCATGCCGATCCCCAAGGGGAAGGGCGACCGCCACCGGCTCGTCCGCAACGTCCGGGTAGTTCGCGGAAAGCTCCCCTTCGAGATGGAGTGCCGCCCCGCCTTCGATTACGCCCGCCAGGGGCACACGGTCTCGATCGTGAAGACCGGTGCCGTCTTCGAGGGGCCGACGAACCTGGGCCTTCGGTCCGACCTGCCACTCCATGAGGGGCCGGGAGGGGGCGTGAGGGCTCGTTTCGCGTTGGAGGAGGGGGAGAGTCGCACGTTTGTCCTGGCAGGGCTTGATCCGGGTGAGGGGCCGGAGGAAGCGGACGGGGGGCAACCGTTCGAGGAGATGCTGGATGGGACGATGGAGTACTGGCGGCGTTGGATCTCCGGCTGCACCTACAACGGTCGGTGGCGTGAGGATGTGTACCGCTCCGCGCTCGCCCTCAAGCTCATGGTCTACCATCCGACCGGCGCTCTCGTCGCCGCTCCGACGATGGGGCTGCCCGAGTGGGTCGGCGGGGAGCGCAACTGGGACTACCGCTACACCTGGCTCCGGGACGCCGCCTTCGCCCTCTACGCCCTGATCTCGATAGGCTTCGAGAGCGAGGCCAAAAACTTCATGGGCTGGCTCCGCGACCGCTGCCAGCACGACGACGATGGACTGCTCCAGCCGCTCTACGGCATCGACGGACGCACGGAGATAGAGGAGACCGAGCTCACGCACCTCTCGGGCTACAAAGGCTCGCGACCGGTAAGGCTCGGTAACGCCGCCTACGGGCAGACCCAGCTCGACCTCTACGGGGCCGTTCTCGACGCGGCGTACCTCTACAACAAGTGGGGCGCCCCGCTCGACTACGACCTGTGGCAGAACCTCAGGAAGATCCTCGACTGGCTCGCAGACAACTGGCAGAGGGCGGACGAGGGGATCTGGGAGGTCCGGGGCGGCTCGAAGCAGTTTGTTTCCAGCAAGCTCATGGCCTGGGTCGCGCTGGAGAGGGCCGGTAGGATCTCACTCCAGCGTGGCCTGCCCGCCGGAGACGGCCGCTGGACGAAAGAGCGGGACAGAATTTACGAGGAGATCATGGAGAAGGGATGGAACCCGAAAAAGCGGAGCTTCACTCAGGTCTACGGCGGTGACGCCCTCGACGCCTCCCTCCTCCTCATGCCGCTCGTGAAGTTCGTCGGCCCCACGGACCCCCGCTGGCTCGCAACCCTCGAACGTATCCAGGAGGAGCTCGCCCGCGACACTCTCGTGGACCGCTACAACGTCGAGGAGGCCTCCCCCGACGGCCTCGGCCCGGCCTCCCCCGAGGGGAGCTTCAGCATGTGCTCGTTCTGGCTCGTCGAGTGTCTCACCCAGGCCGGACGCCTCGACGAGGCCCGCCTCGCCCTGGAGAAGATGTTCTCCTACGCCAACCACCTCGGGCTCTACGCCGAGGAGATCGGACCATCCGGTGAAGCCCTGGGCAACTTCCCTCAGGCCTTCACCCACCTCTCCCTCATCAGCGCCGCCATACACCTCGACCGCGCCCTCGGCACCCGCTAGCCATGCCCGGCAGGACCGAGCGCAAACTCTACGAGGCCGTCCCGAACTTCAGCGAGGGCCGGGACGAAGAGAAGATAAAGCGCATCGCGGACGCCGTCGGCGCCGTCGCCGGGGCAACCGTCCTCGACCTCCATTCCGACGGTGACCACAACCGGAGTGTCCTGACCTTCGTGGGGGAGGAAGGCCCACTCCTCGAAGCCTCCGCCGTCCTCGCCCGTGCTTGCATCGAGGAGATAGACCTCGCCTCCCAGAGCGGCGTTCACCCCAGGATGGGCGCCCTCGACGTGCTGCCGTTCGTCCCACTCGCCGGCGCGACGATGGAAGACGCCGCCTCGCTCGCGAGGAGAGCCGGAGAGAAGCTAGGGTCTCTCGGCCTCCCCGTCTACCTCTACGGCGAGGCTGCGTCTGACCCCCATCGTCGCAACCTCGCCGACGTACGAAGGGGCGGCTACGAGGGCCTCTCCGCGCGGGTCGGGGACCCGGAGTGGAGGCCGGACTACGGTCCCAACGCGTTCCCGCCGCGCTCGGGGGCGGTAGCGGTCGGGGCCCGCCCCTTCCTCGTGGCCTTCAACGCGTACCTGGATACGAACGACGTCGAGAAGGCCCGCGCCGTCGCCGCCGAGGTGCGGGAACGCGACGGCGGTCTCCCGGGCGTGAAGGCGCTCGGGTTGGAAGTGGGGGGGAGGGCGCAGGTCTCGATGAACCTTACGGACCTCGAACGGACCTCCGTCGCCGCCGCCCTCGACGCCGTGCGATCTTCCGCCGAAAAGCGCGGCACCCGCGTCGAAGAGACGGAGCTCGTCGGCCTCGTCCCGCTTGCCGCCGTGCTGGAGGCCGCTCGTCAATACCTGGACCTGCCGGGGCTGCGTCGGGGACAGGTCGTCGAGGCGGCGTTCTGGGAGTCCGGTAGGGAGGGGGAGGGCGTCTGAGCAGTTTCGAGGGTGCCTGATGGGGGAACAGCTTGGCCGCTGTCCGGTCTACGGGAGGTTTCTTGGGGCGTCTGACCCGGCTGATCGAAGGTTTCGGGAAATTGCGGGTGATGGTCATCGGGGACCTGGGCCTGGACCACTACCTGGTGGGGGATGCGGGTAGGATCTCGCGGGAGTACCCGGTGATGATCCTGAGCCACGAGCGGGACGAGTTTCGGCTCGGGGGGGCGGCGAACACGGTCGCAAACCTGGTCTCTCTCGGCGCCGAAGTTGTCCCGGCCGGTTGGATCGGGGACGACCCGAACGGCGACGAGCTCCTGAAGATACTCGCCCGGATGGGCTGCTCCACGGAGGCCGTCGTCCGGGACGGCCAGACCCGAACCGTCACCAAGACCCGCATCGTCGCCGGGGGCACGCACGGTGGCGGCCTCGGACAGCACCTCCTCCGGGTCGACCAGCTCGGCTCCGGCGCCCCTGGCCCCGCCTCCGAACGAGGGCTTCTGCGCCGTGTCGAGGGTCTCGCGAGCGATGTCGACGGCTTCGTCCTCTCGGACTACGGCCACGGCACCCTCACCCCGGACCTGGCGCGTGCGGTGAGCGGGCTTTCGAAAGGCCGCTACGTCGGCCTCGACTCCCGCCACCGCCTGCTCGACTTCCGAGGCGTCACCGCCGCCACCCCCAACCTCGAGGAGACCGCCGAGGCCGCCGGCATGCAGCTCGCCGACGAGGGGGACGTCGAGAAGGCCGGGACGATGCTTCGCCTAAAGCTCGGCGCCGAGGCCCTCCTCGTCACGCGCGGAGGAGAGGGTATGAGCCTCTTCGAGCCCGGCTCCGCCCCCTTTCACCTTCCGGTCGCCAACAAGAGTGAGGTCTTTGACGTCACCGGCGCGGGCGACTCCGTCGTCGCGGCCTTCACCCTCGCCCGCCTCGCCGGCGGGTGCTACGGTGAGGCGGCGGATCTCGCGAACGTCGCGGGCGGCCTGAGCGTCCGGCGCGCGGGCACGACCCCTGTGCGGGCAGACGAGCTTCGTGAAGCCCTCGGCGAGTAGGACCGCCCGCAAGCTAGGCTCCAGCCCTATCGCGATCGGTTGCGCTCCGATTTTCCTGCCCTGACCAACCGCCGCCCGGAGCGTACGACCGATAGAAGCCTATTGCTGCTCGGGGTCGCCGATCTCGTCTACGGATTCGACCGCGAGGATCTCGTATTTGCCCAGGGGCTCCGTACCTACAACCTCGCCCCTGACCTCCACGACGGCGGCCTCATGAGGGGCGAGGTCCACAGAATCCCCCCGTAGCAGGTAGATCAAGTCGTACCCATCCTGCTCGGCGAGGACGTAATCGGCACTCTCGCCGAAGGTGTAAGTTTCGCCGTTCGCGCCTTCTATCCTGCCGCGGGCGATTATCGTCATGTCTTCGTCCTTTCCTCGGATCTCCACGCCCCAAGCCGACTCGACCATCGGTCGCAGCGCCTGTACAGCTGGGGCGTTCCATCGTCGGTCCACCTTGCTGGCCTGGCCTTCGCGTACCCGATCCGGCGCGGTCTCATGCCCGAGGCCGTGCCTTCGGACTTCGACGTGCCGCCGTAGTGCTCGCCACCATGGATAGGACCACCGGCGGCACCGTCACCGGACGCAACCCAGGGCAAAAGCTAACGTGCCGGCGCCCAGCGAAAGGCCAATTCCCCGTCCCAAGAACCTGTCGAGTGTCGCTCGCCGATATCCCGTTAGACCACCACCCCGATAACCGATAGCACCACCACGACCGCGGCCACCGGGGGCAGGGCCGCCCGAACGACCTCGCCCTCGCGCCCGGCAAGACCGACAGCCGTCGCCGCCAGCACCACCCTCTGCGGCGCCAGGAGGCTCGCATGGCTCCCGGAGACGTTCTGCACTGCCGCCACGAGCCCTTCCGAAACCCCAAGCCCCTGCGCCGCCTCGACCTGCAGGGGCATAAACAGCGCGTTGGAGGCCGCGTTCGAGCCCGTCAGTGCCCCTCCGAGTGCCCCGACCACGGGTGCTGCCACCCCATAAAATGACCCGAAGACCGCCGCCCCCGCCGCAAGCATCTCCGCCGCCTCGCTGGCCGCCACGACCCCGCCGGCCAGCACGAACGTAACCACTGCTCCCGCCGTCGGCAGCCACTGCCGCAGGGTCCCCGAGGCCGCGGAGAGGACAGTCCCCCCGCTCAGCCCGAACAGCACCGCCGCGAACCCCGCCGCCAGAAAGAGCGCGAGCCCCGGCCCCGCGAACACGGGACCGAGCCCTTCGAGCCAACCGCTCAACGACCCTGGCCCGTTAGCTGCCGCAAGCAGCGCGAGCAGGAAGGCGTACGGCAACGCCGCCCGAACCGGCGCCCCCGATCCCCGCAGCCTCCCGCGCCGCATGAGGAGAAACGTCCCCGTCGCCGCAAGCCCACCGACGGCGCCCGCGAGTTCCGGCACGACGAAGAGGCTCGTCAACAGCGTCGCCACCCCCGCCACGAGCCCGAGCGCCACGGCCTCGGCGCCGCGCTTGCGTACGCCCGCCCACCCGCCCGCGAGCGCCACGGCGGCGACGGCATAAACGGGGAAGAGGGGCAGGCTCAGTAGCGCGCTCAGGTCCGAGAGTTCCCCAAAGGATGTCCCCGAGAGGTCAGCCCCGATCACGGTCCCTACCCCGAGCGCCCCCCACGGCACCGCGCACTGCCCCCAGCTCGACAAGACCGCCGCCTTGAGCGGCGAGAAGCCGGCCGCCAGCAAAATAGGGGCGCTTATGACCACCGCCACCCCGAACCCCGTCACCGACTCGAAAAACGGCGCCGCTCCGATCACAACCACGAGCGCCAAAGCCTCCCGCTCCGGCTCCAGCTTCCCGAGGAACACCGAAACCGCCGAAACCGCCCCTCCCTTATCCAAGATGTTGTATAGAAAAAGCCCCCCGAGCAACACGTACAACACTCGCCCCGACGTCCCCGCTCCGGCCACGACCGCACT
>JADDPY010000457.1 GCA_016781635.1 Rubrobacter sp. | reverse complement strand
GGAGTTGGGATGCGGTAGCTTCCTCCTAAGCCGTTACCGCCGAAAGCGACACGGGCGTGATCCCCCACCCCTCCTTCGACCGGAACCCGGCATACGAAAACCCCCCGTCGCGAAAAGCCACGAACCTCCCCCGGTCCCCCGGATGGTTCGGATCATAAACGTAGAGGCGCTCTTCTCCCCCGGCCTGATCTACGCGGTACGGTACGACGGCGTGGGCACGATACAGACATCGGAAGAACCGCCGGTTCATAGAGGGGCCGAAGTTAAGGACGTGCGGGTCCATATCTCCCGGTAATCTCAACCTCCCGGGGAGCCCCTCGGACTTTCCGCCACCGGAGATCAACCAGTCGTACACGGCGGCGAGGACGACGCGTAGCCGGAGCTGCCGGGCATGATAACCTCGAAGAAACTCCAGCAACTCCGGCGTCGGCCGTAGTCCAGAAACAGGAGTCTCTCCCTGACCCGCCCCGTGCAAAGCGAGAGCGGCGACGGCCATCCCGAAACAGAGGCCGTTGCCGTAGAGAAAAGAATCGAGCGGGCGAAGGAGTGTTCCCCCACCCGACCTGTGCGGCACCTCCCCGAGCGGGTTGCGAAAGCCGAAGCCGTCGCGAGCAGGGTCGAAGGGAGTCATCGGCGATCAGCCCTCAGAGATCGACGGACAGCAACAGAGCCGGGCGTCCCATACGCGGTTTACATACCTCGGGATGATGCCCGGCCGAGGTTGCGTGAGAGTTCCTACCGCGCCAAGAGGGGGCGATGAATCGTCGCCCCCACGATGGCTATCCGACGTTGACTCACGGACGGGTTAGAAGTGTATCGGGTGCCCCTCGGAGGCCATCGCGGCCTCGCCCATTACCTCGGAGAGGGACGGGTGCGGGTGGATGGTCATGCCCATCTCCTCGGGGGTGCCTTCGACGAGCTTGGCGAAGACGCCCTCGGTGATGAGGTCGGTGACGTGCGGCCCGATGGCGTGCATGCCCAGGATCAGGTCGGTCTCCGTATCCACGACTATCTTCACGAAGCCGTTGGGCTCGCCCTCGATGAGGGCCTTGCCTATAGCCAGGAACGGGAACTTGGTCTCCCTTGCCTCGTAGCCCTCCTCCTCGGCCTGCGCCAAGGTGAGGCCGAAAGAGGCGACCTCGGGGCGGCAAAAGGTCACGCGCGGGACGAGGCTCTGATCTAGCGGCATCGGGTTCTCCCCGGCCATGTGCTCGACGGCGATTATGCCCTCGTGCCCGGCGGCGTGGGCGAGCCAGTAGCCCCCGATCACGTCGCCAGCGGCGTATACCCCGTCCTCGCCGGTCCGGTAGAACTCGTCGATCTTGATGGTCCCCTTCTCGGTGAGCTCGACGTTCGTTGCGTCAAGGTTGAGCTCCTCGGTGACGGTCTTGCGCCCGACGGCGACGAGCAGGCACTCGGCTTCCAGCGTCCCGTCGTCCTGGCCTTCGCCGGTCTCGCCCACGGGCAGGCTCTCGCCGCCGTAGGAGCCGCCCTCCGCCTCGGCGTCCTCCTTCTTGTCCTGCCCGGCGGGGGCCGTCTTTATCTTCACGCCGGTCTCCGTCTTCTCCAGGCTGCCGGCGTCGGCCATGGTGCTCGTGAGTACCTTGATGCCGCGGCCCTCGAAATCCTTCGTCAAGGCGACGGAGATCTCCGGGTCCTCGAGCGGCACGATCCTGTCCAGAAGCTCGACGATCGTGACCTCGGTCCCGAAGTCGTTGTACATGCTCGCGAACTCGACGCCCACGGCGCCCGAGCCGAGGATGATGACGGACTCCGGGTAGTCCTCGTTCTCCGTCGCTACGTTGTCGCTGGAGATGACCCGTTCGCCGTCGAACTCGAGGCCCGGCAGGCTGCTGACGGCGCTACCGGTCGAGATCAGGACGTTCTTTGCTTCCAGCTCATGCGTCTCGCCGTCGTGACCCTCGACCTTGATCTTCTTGGGCTCTATAAAAGATCCAACGCCGTTGTAGAGCTTGACCTTGTTCTTCTTCATCAAGCCCTGCACGCCTCGCCTGAGCTGCGTGACGACCTGCTCGCGCCTCTTGGCGACCTGCGGGTAGTCGATCTCGACACCGCCGACCTTCACCCCGAAGGTTTCGGCGTTTCTGGCGTCGTGGAGCAGGGAGGCCGTGTGCAGGAGCGCCTTCGTGGGGATGCAACCCACGTTCAGGCATGTCCCCCCGAGGTGCCCGCCCTCGCGCTTCTCTACAAGGGCCACCTTCATCCCCAACTGGCTCGCACGAATCGCAGGTATGTACCCCGCGTTCCCGCCTCCGATTATTACCAGGTCGAAACTGTCAGCCACCTTGTTTCTCCTCTCCTAATGTAGCCCCAAGTTTAACGTTTGTTCCCCACCGCTACCATCCTCACGCTGGCACGACGGGCAGTAGTGGGTGGACCTCCCCCCGACCTTCTCGCGCACGACCTTGCCCTCGCAATCGGGGCAGGGCTTACCGTGCTTCTCGAAGACCCGCAGATAGTCCTGGTGACTGCCGGGCCGGTTGAGAACATCTCGGTACAACCGCACCGTCGTCCCCCGGTGCTCCACCCCCGCCCGAAGGTTCTCCCGGATCGCGCGATAGAGCGCCTCCCACTCCCCCTCCGAGAGCGTGTTGGCCTTGCGCTTCGGGTGCAACCGGGCGTCGTAAAGTATCTCGTCGACGTAGATGTTCCCTATCCCCGAGACGACCTTCTGGTCGAGCAACGCAGACTTTATCTGGACCCGGCGCCTCCCGAGCACCCTCTTCAAATACCCGGCGTCGAAGAACTCTTCGAAGGGTTCCGGCCCAAGCGAGGCGAGGCGTGCCTCGAGTTCCTCCGCGTCGAGTAGGCGAGCGCGGGTAAAGCCCGTCTCGTCCCTCAGAAAGAGCTTCCGACCGCCGTCGAGGCCGAGGACGAGCATGAGCGCCGTCTCGGGCTCGGGGACGGGCGGGACGAGCAGGAGTTGACCCCCGATCTTGAGCTGAAAGACGAGTGAGTCTCCCTCTCCGAGCTCGAAGATGAGGTGCTTCGCCCGCCTCCTCGCACCGGTGATTCGCGCGCCGCGCAACCGGCCGGCGAACTCCTCGAACGCCGGCTGCTCGACGAGGGCGGGCTCCACGATCTCGACCTCCTCGATGGTCGAGCCGACCACGAGACCGCGAAGGTCCTCCTTGATCGTCTCGACCTCGGGGAGCTCGGGCACCGGTTACGGGCGCGCGGCTCGGACGGCGGAGTCTTCTACAATCGGCACGGGTTCGCCGTAGACGGCCCTGTAGAAGCCATCGAGCATCACGGAGCGCGCGTCGAGGGAGGCCATGGTGCCTTCGCGAACCTTCCGCTGGCCCTCCTCGTCTTCCGCGTAGGGGGCGATGGCGTCCATCATTATGCGGGCGTGGGTCACGTCCATGGTGACGTGGCTCGTAAAGATCTCCAGCGCATCGATCGGGAGGCTCGTTGCCTTCTTGAGCCCCTCGGAGAGCTTCACGTAGATCGGGGGGACGGGCCACTCGCTCGCCGGGCCCATCGCCCCGAGTCCGAGCCGCACGTCCGGGTGACGCGTCAACTCCCTGTGCCGGCTGATGTACAGCTCGACCTCCGGGAGAGTCGCGGGTGCCTCCCACTCCTCCTCCGAGATCTCCAGGGCGCGCATGAAGCGCCTGTACAAGGCCGGGTGCGTCTCCTCCGGGTTCAGGTGACCGTACTCGTCCAGGAGGACCTCGGCGAGCGCGAGCTGCAAAGGCTCGTCGTTGCCGCAGTTGGAGATCAGGGCCGCGAGGTACAACCGGCTCACGCGGACGTGACGGTAGTACTGGATCGCGAAGGTCCTCACCCCCTCCTCGCTCGAGTCCCCCTCACCAAACCGCTCCAGAAAAGGATGCACGAGCGCCGGGTGCCCGATCACCTCCCGCTTCAATCGCTCCAGAAACCCGCCAGAATCCAAATGCAAACCCCCATCCGTCGCCCTTTGGGATAAGTGTACTCCCACCCGCCTCCAATCGCCCTTTCACAGCCGAAAAATATCGCCTTTGCAGAGAAAACGAGCTTTGTTCACTAGTTTCAGTGAGGTATAATATAGCCATGACAGAGGTGAGGAGCAACATGGCACAGGATTGGCTTTCGGTACCGCGCCGGCGGGAGGAGGAGCGGCTCGACCCGCACGTCTACAAGCGTGGGGTAAACGGGCTGACGGTCGAGGAGGCGCTCCGGCGGGCGTTTCCGAGGGTCATGGCTATTCTGGAGAGGAGCGGGGAGGAGTACTCGGAGTTCGAGGAGGGGTTGGTGCGCGGTACGATCCGTGCCTGCCTCATCTCGCAAGTCTCCAGGGCGAACCTCTACCGCATCGCGGGCATCCTCGTCGCCGACCGGCGCGACGAGGGGGCGCACGTGGGTCGTTCCCTGGCTCTCGCCTACGTATCGGCGCTACGGGAAGCCTTTTTGCCGGACATCTCGATCGGGGAGCGGGTGGTTTCTCCCGTGGGCGCCGGCGAGGTGCGCTACGTCTCTGCGGACGGGTCCAACGCGGCGGTCGAGCTCGATGACGGACCCAGGCGCGAGGTATGGTTGCCGACCCTGCGGTTGCTCCGGCTCGATCCCGAAGACGAGCCGGAGCAGAGGGCTTCGTAGTACGGTTCGGTGTGCCAGGCCGCGCCCCTTTCGAGTAGACTCAAAGGCGACGTGGAAGCGACGGAAGGTGAGTTCATGGAGGCTACGAAGGCGCGGGTGATCATCAACCCGTCTTCGGGCGGGGGCGCGTACGATCCCGACGAGCTACGTTCCGAGTTCGACGGCTACGACCTCGACTGGGTGGAGACCGAGGGTCCCGAAGACGCGGTAAGGGCGGCCGAGGAGTGGCGTGAGGGCCTGCTTATAGTCGCCGGGGGCGACGGGACCGTGAACGACGTCGTCAACGGCCTGGGCAAGGCCGGGTTCCCGGAGGGCGTGACCCTGGGCATCCTGCCGGCCGGGACGGGGAACGACCTCGCCGCGACGCTCTGCATCCCGGAGGATGCCGACGCGGCGGAGGACGTCATCCGCCAGGGGCGGGTTCGGACGCTCGACGTAGCGCGGGTGCGCTCCGAGGGTATCGAGGAGCGGTTCTTCATCAACGTGGCCACGGGGGGCCTGGGGGCCGATATCTCCACGGCCAACGACGAGGACCTCAAGAGCAAGTGGGGGAAGCTCTCCTACCTCAGGGCTTCCCTGGAGGTCGCCCGGAACTTCGAAGTCCGTGAGATCACGATGTACCTCGACGGCGAGGAGCGGAAGACGCGGGCGGTGAACGTCGCCGTCGGCAACTGTCGCTACGCGGGCGGAGGGTGGCCCGCGGCCCCGCGGGCGAACCCGGAGGACGGGCTCCTCGACGTCGTTGTCATAGAAGCTGCCGGGCTCACGGAGATCCTCGCCCTTACGCCCACGGCGCTCGCGAAGTCCGACTACCTGGACAAGGAAGGCGTGTACTTCACCCGGGCCAGGGAGATACGCATAGAAACACGTCCCGGGCTCGACTTCACCGCCGACGGCGAGGTCATCGGCGACGAGCCCGCCGAGTTCGTGGTACTCCCCAAGGCCCTCAAGGTGATCGTCGGCCCCGAATACACCCCGGACCCGGCCTGAGACACCTTACAAGTCCCTCCCCAGGTCGCGCTCGTTACGAACACGCCGCTCCTCACCACCGTCCGGCGCTTCCTCATCGAGAGGCTCGCCGGCAGGGCCACGAAGGACCGACCCGGTGCTAACATCAGCGGTATGGAACAGGTAAAGGTCTTGCTCTTCGGGGCGGCGGCGGACCAGGCAGGGGTACGTGAGGCCGAAATCACGGCGAACGGCGTTACCCTGGACGAGGTGTGGTCCATGCTGACGCTAAAGTACCCGGCCCTCTCGCCGATGCGCGGTACCCTGGCCTTCGCGGTCAACGGGGAGTACGCGAAGGGCTACAAGACGGTCAATGCCGGGGACGAGGTGGCCGTGTTGCCGCCCGTCTCGGGGGGTTAGCCCTGAATAGCGGATCTTTCCGGATCGTAGAAGAAACCATAGACGTCGGCGCGCTCGTTTCGGGGGCGTTCCGGCCGGACTGCGGCGCGGTGGCGACTTTCGTGGGGACGACGCGAGTAGACGAGGGCGCGGGGGCTGAGGTCGAGTACCTGGAGTACGAGGCGTATCGTCCGATGGCCGACCGGAAGCTGGAGCAGATCGGGGCGGAGATCCGGGAGCGTTGGGACGTGGGGCACGTCTCGATCGTCCATCGTCTCGGCAGGGTCGGCCCCGGGGAACCTAGCGTCGTCATCGTGGTGGCATCGCCGCGGCGGGGGCCCGCGTTCGAGGCGAGCCGGTACGCGATAGAGCGGATCAAGGAGATCGTCCCGATCTGGAAACGCGAGATCTGGTCGGACGGCTACACCTGGGTCGGAAGCCAGGTGGGTACCCGCTCCATATCCACCGGGTAAGCATTCGTTTATAGGCGCGGCTCCGCGACGCGGTGCGCCAGAATCGGGAAGAAGCGTCGGGGTCTGGGCGCAGGGCAGAGAAGGTCTTGCTCGGTAGCGACGAACGGTTGCCGGCTGTTCAGGGAAATAGCTGAAGCGTCACATAGACGACGAACGCGGCTGCGAGCACCATGCTACCGGCGACGATCACGAGGTAAGCGGCGATCGCTGGGGTGAAATCTCCCTCGATGATCCTGCATCGGTTGCGGAGAAACTGCACCGTCCCTATCACGAGCGTGAGACAACCCAGGAGGGTGAGCGCCACGCCGAAGAGACCGGAGGCGCCGATCGGAGCATCCTGGGTGCCAGCGAGGGCCCCGGCCCGCTCCACGACGAGGCCTATGGAGATAAGACCGACACCGGTTCTAACCCAGGAAGGCAGGGTCCGTTCGTTGGCCAGATGCTCACGCACCTCGGCCTCCCGACGCGGAGCCCCGTCTGGTTCCTCTTCCATACGAAGAGCATGACCTAGAGCACCCGCCTCCAGCCTGATGATGCCGGGCGTACGTACCCTGGACACGCGACGGCGAGTTGTATACTCGGGTCTCATGAGCAAGGTTCGCAGTAGTTCCGGGATAGATTTTGGCATAAGGGTCGGGGCGGTCGTGGAGCGGGACGGGGCGTTGCTCCTCGTGCGCCACGAGAAGCCGGGGCGAGAGCCTTACTGGGTGTTGCCGGGGGGACGACTGGAGCCCGGCGAGACCATTCCCCAGTGTGCCGAGCGCGAGGTCTCGGAGGAGACGGGCCTCGACGGGCGTTTCACCGGGGTGCTCTACGTGAGCGAGTTTCTGCGCGAGGGGCGGCACACGGTGGACGTTACGGCCCTAGTCGAGGCGGAGGGGGAGGCGGCGCTGGGCAGCGACCCGGAGGTCGCGCCGGGCTCGGAGCCCACGTTGAGGGAGTTGCGCTGGGTCGGTCCCGAGGAACTGCGGAGCATCACGCTCCTCCCGGGTCATCTCAAGGAGAAGCTGCTGGAGGATGGCTTCTATGGACCGTCCGAGAACGGGGTCTACCTGGGGGGTGGTGCGGATGCTTGAAGAGCCAGGTGTGCTGCTGCTCTCGGTGGTGGCGCAGAATGTCGTCTTGATCGTGCTTACGGTCGGGTTGTTCTGGGCAGGGGTCTTCGTGGCCCGCAGGCTCGGGGTTAAGGCCGGCTACTCCCTGGGGTCTTTGGGTGTCTCGCGGCCCAGAGGTGGCCTCTTCGTCGGGGCCGGGATCGGGTTTCTGGTGGGCCTCGGAGCGGTGATCGGGAGCCTGGTGATCGGGGGGCTGAGCGCGATCGTGTTGGAATCTCTCGGGTTCTCGGCCGAGAACGAGGCCCAGCAGTCGCTGCTCGGTGGCCTGAGAGGTTGGGTGCAGGAGAGCCCGGGCGTGGCGATCGGGGCGGCTTTTCTCGTGATCGTGCTCTTCGGGCCCGCCGTCGAGGAGTTCGTCTTCCGGGGCGCAATCTTCGGCGGCCTGTACCGCCTGGGCAGGTTCTTCTCCCGCGCCATGGGCGGGGACGGGAGCTCGCGAGGCGTGGACCGGTTCTCGTTTCTCGGGGCGGCCCTCTTGTCGTCGTCCGTCTTCGCCGCGCTCCACCAGTCGGCGGTGATAGCCCCGGCCCTCTTCGCCCTGGCCGTCGTGCTCTGCGCCCTTTACAGGAGGACGGGAAGCCTACTGCCGCCCATCGTGGCACACGCGACCTTTAACTCTTTCACCGTTCTCGCCATCGCCCTGAGCGCGCTCTACCCGCTTCCGCCGGGGACCTAGGCGTCCGGATCTCGCGGCGGTTGCTCGCCCGTGTAGCGGGCACGGGGCCTGATGAGAGTACCGTTTTCGTACTGCTCGATGGCGTGGCCGATCCAGCCGATCGTCCTGCCGAGCGCGAAAATAGCCAGGGGCGCACCCGAGGGTAACCCGAGCGCGCGGGCGAGGGTGACGAGGCCGAGATCGACGGTAGGTAGCTCCTCGATCAACTCCCACGCAGCGTCGCGGACGGCGTGGGAGAGCGCAACGTCCACGGAATGAGGGCGCGCTGCGTCGGCGAGCCGGAGAAGCTCCCTCCCCCTCGGGTCGCCCTCCGGGTAGAGAGAGTGCCCGAATCCCGGTATGGGTTCCCCCCTCCTGAGGCGACCGGCCAGTACGAAATTTGCGTCCCCCCCACCCCCTACCTCCCGCAGCAGAGCTTCGACGAGCTCGGTCTGGCCGCCATGTCTGGTGCCGCCGAGGGCCGCGAGACCCGCTGCGACCGCCGCGTAAGGGGTCGCCCCCGAGGACGCGACGCAGCGGGCGGTGAAGGCGGAGACGTTCAACTCGTGGTCGGCGCAGAGAACCAGCGCGGCGCCGATGGTCGACGCGGCGTCCAGTTCGTCGGGGACCCAGCGTTCGGCCAGAATCTCCGCCGCACCTCCGCTTCCGTCCCCGGCAGCGATCGCGACGAGGGTGCGCAGGATGCGTGCCCCGGTCCTCGCCACGGCGGCGGGTCGCAGGTCGTAGGCGGCGGGGTCCTCCGAGGCGGCGAGGGGTAGCAGGACGCCGAAGGCTTCCAGGGGCGTGAGGTCCGCTACGTTACGATGGACCTCACGCAGGCGCGGAGAGAGGAGGGTCGGCTCATCGGGGAAGAGTCGAAGGGCCGCCGACGGGTCCCCGGTCCAGATCAGGGCAGCTACCTCCTCGACGGTGCTCTCGTGCGCGAGCCTCAGGGCGTCCCGGCCGCGATAGTAGAGCCGGCCCTCGGAGATAAGGGTGATGTGGGACTCCATCACCGGCGTCCCCCAGTTCAGCGCCCCCTCCGTCACCCTGTCCGGGTCACGTCGCCGCTCGGCCTTCTCCTTGAGCCTCCGCACGTCCTCCGCCCGATAACGACGCGCCCTTCTGCCCTCGCCGGCGCTCTCCGAGCGGATCAAACCACGGCTCACATACGCGTACAACGTCGGCAGAGTAACCCCCAACTCCCCCGCCGCTTCCCGCGCGCTCAGATAACGAGCGTCTCTCACCAAAGCACCTCCGATACTTCACCCAAAACTATCCGATCCCATACACTATATATTGATTTATGTATCAACGTTGATAAACAAACGCCAGAGATCTAGACTAGGAACAAGGCGGGCGAGGCGTAGGAGATCGGAGGACGATGTTCGGACGGAACGCGGCAGAAGCGCCGGTACGAGGGCGTGAAGATCCGGTCCCCCTGAATCCTTTTACAGGAAGGCAATGTACCGGGGGTAGGGCTTATAGCAACGTCGCTCCACGTCGCTCCCGGTTTCAGGCAGGGTCTGCACGACCACAACGTGGAGCAGGTCCACGGCATGCCGGGGGGCAGGAGAAAGCTGCAGGTCGGGGATGCAGAGCGAGAGGTGGAGCGAGAAAACCCCGTCTACATCCCGTCCGGAGCGGTGCAGGGCATCGAGAACGTGTCGGAGATGATCTCGTGTACGTCACGACCGCTATCCCGGTCGTGAGCGCCCTGGCCGCGTACGACACGGGCCAGTTGCGGGCCGAAGCCGAGAACGAGGAGGAAGCATGAGCGGCAGAGAGAATGGTTTCGTACCGGGGCTGGAGGGCGTGGTAGCGGCCCAGACACGCCTGAGCCATGTGGACGGCGGGGCCGGAGAGTTGATCGTGGCGGGCTTCCCGGTGGAGGAGCTCGCGCGCCGGGCTACGTTCGAGGAGGTCGTCTACCTTCTGTGGCACGACGCCTTGCCGGATGTCCGGGAGCTTGCGGACCTCCGGGGGGCGCTGGCGCGGTGGCGTCCGCTGCCGCGCGCTACCCTGGAGCTGCTGCGGGCGGCGGCCTCCGAGGGGACACCGCCGATGGACGCGTTGCGAATGGCGGCTAGCACGGCGAGCCTGCGGGACCGGGATGCCTCCGTCAACGGGGACACGGCCCGGGAGGACGCCCTCGCCGTGGTAGCTCGCTTCCCGACGATCGTGGCGGCGTACCGGCGGCTGCTCGACGGGGAGGAGCCGGTCGACCCGGACCCGCGGCTCGGGCACGCCGCGAACTACCTGTACATGCTGAACGGCGAGGTTCCGGGGCAAGGCTCCGTGCGAGCTCTGGAGACGTACCTCAACACCGTAGCCGACCACGGTTTGAACGCATCGACCTTCGCCGCGAGGGTCATCGTTTCGACCCGTTCGGACCTCGTCTCGGCGGTGGTCGGCGCGCTGGGCGCGCTGAAGGGCCCGCTGCACGGGGGGGCCCCGGGGCCGGCGCTGGACGTGGTCTTCGAGATCGGGGAGGCACGCAGAGCCGAGGCCGTTCTGCGCGAGAAGCTCGAGCGCGGCGAGCGGCTAATGGGATTCGGCCACCGCGTCTACAAGGTCCGCGACCCACGGGCGGATGTGCTCGGAACCGCGGCGGAGCTCCTGTACGCGACCGACGGCGACGAGGCGCTCTACGAGTTGGCACTGGAGGTGGAGAGGGCGGCGGTAGCGCTTCTCTCAGAGCACAAGCCCGGGCGAAACTTGCAAACCAACGTTGAGTTCTACACGGCGCTCCTGCTGCACGGCCTCGGCCTGCCGACGGAGCTCTTCACCCTGACCTTCGCCGTGGGGAGGGTAGCCGGTTGGACGGCGCATTGCTTCGAGCAGCTCGAGCGGGGGCGTTTGATCCGCCCGCAGTCGGAGTACGTCGGCGAGCGGGACAGGGAGTGGGTGCCGAGCGAGGGTCGGTAGGGGCTCGGGGAAGGACGGTGCCAGGGAGTATTAAGGCGGGGAGGTTTTCCCAAGGATGATGTGGTGCCATCCAAACCGGCCGACGGGCAATAAAAAACGACCCCCGGAAAAACCGGGGGCCGTACCCTTTGAGTATTGCAGGTATCTGGTCTTACAGCACGTCCGCCCACAACATGTGGAGAGGCGGATAGTGTTTAACCCAGGTCCCGCAGGGAATTTCAGAAGGCCCTAGGTCAGAGCCACCTCTCCCAGAAGATACCTGCAACTGCTACTCGGTGCGTCTATCTGGATCACCTCCTCTCCGTGCTTTCAACTGTCGAGGATTCTACTACCCGCCTTCGTATTCGACAAGTGTACGGGGAAATAGTTTTTCCCGGGCTATGCAGCATCATTACGGCCTCGGGAAGGGCCCGGAGAACGACTCCCCAATCCTGCACGGAAAGGCATGCCACCTCCGGTGCTTCGGCGGTCTTCCGCCGCGTTCCGCACGAGCCTAGACTGTACGCGACCGTCTCCTAGAAGAAGGGCGTCGTCTTGAGAGCAGTGCTTTGCAGGGAATGGGGAGATCCCTCGGTCCTCGCGGTCGAGGAGGTGAAGGGTAAGGCGCCGGCGGCCGGATGGGTTCGTATATCGGTGCGGGCAGCGGGGATCAACTTTGCCGACAACCTGATGGTTTCGGGCCGTTACCAGTTCAAGACTCCCTTCCCGTTCAGCCCCGGCTTCGAAGCCTCCGGCGTAGTCGCCGAAGTCGGCGAGGGCGTCGGAAGCACGGCGGTCGGCGACAGGGTCATGGTCGCTCTGCCGCACGGTGGGTTCGCGGAGGAGGTCCTGGCGCCGGCGACGAGCGTGTTTCGGATTCCCGAGGTCATGGACTTCCGCTCGGCCGCGGCCTTTCCGGTGGCCTACGGCACCGTCCATCTCGCCCTCGTACACCGGGCGCGGCTCCAGAAGGGGCAGATTCTGCTGGTACACGGGGCCGGCGGGAACGTCGGCCGCGCGTCCGTCGAGGTTGGCAAACGCCTCGGAGCCACCGTGCTGGCGACGGCGGGAAGCGCCCGAAGCCTCGAGGTCGCCCGCGGGCGCGGCGCGGACCATCTCCTCCGGTACGACAGCGAGGACGTCAGGGACAGGGTCCTGGAGCTTACCGGCGGCGATGGTGCCGACGTCGTCTTCGACCCCGTGGGGGGCGACGTCTTCGATGCCTCGCTGCGGTGCGTCGCCTGGGAGGGGACGGTACTGGTCATAGGGTTCGCCGCCGGGCGGATCCCGCAGGCACCGGCCTGGCGACTCCTCCTGAAGAGTTGCGCCGTGATCGGCGTGGATTGGGGCGGCTACCTCAGGCGCGAACCGGAGACCGTGAGGTCCGCCACGGAGGAGGCGCTGCGATGGTACTCGGAAGGATTTCTAGACCCGACGCCCGAGCATGTTTTTCCGTTGGAGGAAGCGGCAGAAGCCCTCGAAGCTCAGGCCGCGCGCAAGCTCCGGGGCAAGGCCGTGCTGGTGAACGAATGAGGCATCCGCGTTCCGCAAGACGCGGGCCAGCTATCGGATGGGGCTCAGGAGCCCGCGCCGCCGGCTAGGCGTCGCCTGAGGAGGTCGAAGGCGCGGTTGGCGGTGCGCTCCCGGATCGCCTCCCGCGAGCGGCGCCAGGCGGAGAGGTCGAGCTTCTCGACGGTGGTCTCCTGCCCGTCTGCTAGCCCGACGTAGACGAGCCCCACGGGCTTCTCGTCCGTCCCTCCGTCGGGGCCGGCCACGCCCGTTACGGAGAGCGCGTAGTCCGAGCCGGCAAGCGAGCGGGAACCTTCGGCCATCGCCCGTGCTACGGGCTCCGAGACGGCGCCGTGCTCGACGAGCAGGTCGTGTGGCACCCCGAGCAAGTGCTCTTTGGAGTCGTTCGAGTATGTCACGAGCCCCTCCTTGAAGTAGGCGGAGGAGCCGGACATATCGGTGAGGCGCTTGGCGAGGAGGCCGCCCGTGCAGCTTTCGGCGAGGGCCAGGGTAGCGCCCTTCTCCTTGAGGAGACGCGCCAGGGCGCTCTCGATCGTCTCGGAGTCGACACCGAAGTAGTAGGTGCCGAGGCGCGAGAGGATTTCCTCGGCGACGGGCTCTATCTTCGCCTCGGCCTCCTTGGGGGTGGCGGCGCGGGCGGTGATACGGAGCTTCACCTTGCCCTGGCTCGCGAGGGGGGCGACGGTCGGGTCGGAGGCGTCGAGGAGATCCTGGACCTGCTCGGCGAGGGCTGATTCGCCGATCCCGGTGAAATGCAGGATGCGCGAGACGATCGCGCCGTCCGTCCGCTCCTTTATAAGGGGGGCGAGCGTCTCCTCGAACATCGCCTTCATCTCACCCGGCACCCCGGGAAAGGTCGCGACAAGCGCCCCATCGAGCTCCATGAGGGCGCCCATCGCCGTCCCCAGGGGGTTCGGGATGAGGTCCGCGCCCTCGGGGAAGAAAGCCTGCTTGTAGTTCGACGGGGTGGGCGTACGGCCGAAGCGGCGGAACATCTCGTCCACGTGCTCACGCGCCTCCGCCCTCTCGACCATCTCGCCGCCGGTGGCGAGTGCCAGGCACTCGTTCGTCAGGTCGTCAGAGGTCGGGCCGAGGCCGCCGGTGGTGATGACGAGGTCCGCGCGGGAGGCGGCCTCCAGGATAGCGGCGACGATGCGCTGGCGATTGTCACCGACCGTGGTGTGCCGGTAGATCGCCACGCCCAGGGAGGCCAGGTTGCGGCTCAGCCACGCCGTGTTGGTGTCCACGAGGTCGCCGAGAAGCATCTCGGTCCCGATGGTTACGATCTCCGCGCTCTTTATACTCTCCGTCTTCGCCGCTGCTTCGGCGCTCGTGCTCTCGTTCTGCATCCGGTTATTCTACAATCCCTCCGTTATGAACGAGAATTTTCTCCTCGAGGCCGCGGAGGCTCATGCCCGAGAGCGCCTCTCAGACAAACGATACGACCACACCATGCGCGTCGCCAGAACCGCCGAACGCCTCGCCGGGCTGCACGGCCTCGACCCCGCGAAAGCATGCCTCGCCGGACTCCTGCACGATCTGATGCGGGAGACGGATGGAAAAAAGCTACTCCGCATAGCGGCCGAAAGAGGCGTACCCGTCGATGACGCGGAGCGGGGGAAGCCGATGCTCCTGCATGGACCGGTAGCGGCGGAGGTTGCGAAGTCGGAGCTCGGGGTGAGGGACGAGGCGGTCCTGGAGGCCGTCAGGGTACACACGACGGGGGCGACGGGGATGGGGCCGTTAGCGCTCGCGGTCTTTGTGGCCGACAAGATCGAACCGGGGCGTGAGGGCGAATGGGTCGAGGAGCTGCGGGGTCTCGCGGATAAAGACTTGAGGGAAGCGGTGAGGGAGTCGCTGGCGTCCTCCATCTCCTACACCGAGGAGCGGGGGCGCGCGGTGCATCCGAAGAGCCGCGAAGCGCTGGAGTGGTTAGGGGGTAAAAGCTAGAAATTCATCGAAGCTGCGACCGATAGCAGGATACAGCTCGTAGATACCGTATCCGGTAGCGAGAACCATGACTATCGCCACCACGAACTCGAAGGCTCCGCCGGAGCGGACGCCGCCGGGCAGGAGCTTGAAGGGCTTGCCCATCGGCCAGAAGAGCGGAACACCCCTTATGTTTAGCGCGTCGGCGAAAAGATGAGAGGCATATCCGGCAAGAAGCGCAGCATAGAGGCCGGGGACAAGCGGGGCAAGCGGCGAGACGATGGCCGCGAAGATCAAAACTCCGAGCAAGCTGTGCGTCAGAGTCCGGTGGCCGACGGTGCGGAATAGAACGAACGAGAGGGCCTTCAAGCCCCAGCTTACAGGCCGTATCAGCTTGTCCAAAATGGGGCTCTTCGTGCGGCTCAGGCCGTTGCCGAGGCGGCTGCGGGGGTTGTCGACGTCCGGGATCCAGGCGGCGATGGCAGCCGCAGGGTAAGCGTAGAGGGCGGGATCCTCCCCGGTAAAGAGCGAGACCCCAACGAGGGCCGCAACCCCGAAAATGGCGTGCGTAGTCGCGTTCATCGGGGCGGCAGTTTAGCAAAGGGACGTGACGGCGAACCGTTAGACACTCTCACCCAGCGTAATTAGCCAAAGAACGCTATTACCGGTGGGTTCTGCTTACCGGCCTCTATCCTTCCGGGCGGGTCGGAGACGTGGAGCTAAAGCTCGGGTCCTTCGGTACCCACAAAGTACAGTGACTCACGGGAGGTCGAGATGTTCCGCCACATGCCGACCTTCGCCACCCTCAAACCTTCGCTCGCCCCCTCAAGGAAACCGAGAAGGCGAGGTGCGTACTCGGACAAGGAGCCTTCCAGTACGATCAGGATCAGCACCGCTCAATCTCCGCCGGCCGCCAGGTAGGCGCCATCGTCTCAACGCGCGACGGCACTCAGCCCCACGACTCCCTTGTAGAACGCAGAAGTCCCTTTCGAGGTCGCGTACGGCTAGCGTGACTTGAGCCATGCCCTCAACCATCCCGTTGCAGGGTCGCCAAGGCGACGGCCCTCTTCATTGCCTCCTTGGAGTCGCGAGCGAAGCGTCGCTGTAGCAGGCGCGCGAACGGATAGCCGAGCCACGCCAGGAGGTGGTTCGGGCGGGAGAACGCGAAAACCTCGTAGAAGACGGCGCCGCTCCTGAGATCGTACTCGACAAGGAAACGCTCTTCTCCGCGCTCGGCATGGCCGGGGAGCGTACCGTAGGCGAAGCCGAACCGCTCCACGTCGTCCCCTTCTTCGACAAGGTAGACGATGCGAGCCGAGTTGAGCGACCATAACCCGGCGTGGCTCGCGAGCACGGCGACGGTCGTGCCGGTTTTTATAGGAGCGCCTCTGGGGTGCAGGCTCACCCAGCCCAGGCTGAATTGTCGCCACGAGCGCAGAGCATCCTTGGCCCGATCGTATGCCTCCTCACCCTCCCCGAGCTTCACGCGGTAACGGTCCACTACATACCCCCGCGGCGCCTCGCCTCGCGTGCCCCCGACCTCGGCGTAGGAGAACGGGAGGTCGCTCTGCGAGGAGGCGAAGCGTTCGATCTCTGGCTCCGGTGGTTTCTTGAACAGAAACATGACCGGGGTGCTACCGGTCTCGCCGTGGGTAGCTTACGAGAAGACCCTCTCGAGGCGGCCGGAGATGCGGGCCCAGTGCGAGCCGTGCCAGAAGACTCGCCAACAGTTTCTACAGCGCCAGAACTCTCGCCGCTCTCGGGCAACGCCGAGCGGGACCCTGTCGGCGATTTCCTCAAAGGGTACGGTCTCCAGCTTGCCGTTGCACTCCATGCAGCGGGAGGGGCGCGGCGTAAACTCGAAGCGCTCGACGACGGCCCGGAGCTGCTCCTCCACGGGGAGATGCGGCAGAAGCAGAAGCTTCAACCGTCCATCCCTGACCGGCGCCCGCTCTAGAAAGCCCCTATCGCCGGTAAGCAGCACGCGCCCCTCCCTCAGGGCCTTCTCCGTGAGCGCACGGTCGTCGATATCGGTTCCCTCGCGAGCGTAGTATGTGTCGTAGCCGGCGGCGCGCAGCCACTTCGCCAGGCCCCCGAGCATCGCGTCGCAGAGAAACATCACCGGTTACGAGGTCCCCGAGGAGCCGAAGCCCCCTTCTCCCCTGCCGTCAGCGCTTTCTTCGAGCAGCTCGGCCTCGACGAAGATAGCCTCCGCCGCCCGCACGAGGACGAGCTGCGCGATCCTCATCCCTGGCACGACCTCGAACGCCTCCTCACGGTCGTGGTTTATAAGGGGAACCAGTAACTCCCCGCGGTAGCCCGAATCTATGAGCCCCGGCGCGTTGACGAGCGAGACGCCGTGGCGCACCGCGAGGCCGCTCCTCGGCAACACGAGGCCCGCATACCCTGCGGGGACGACGATCGACACTCCTGTCCCGACCACGGCCCTGCCGCCCGGTAGCAACGTCGCCCCGTCTGCCGCGGCGAGGTCGTAGCCCGCGTCCCCGCTATAGGCCCGCGAGGGTACCCTGGCGTCGGGGCGGAGCTTTCGGAAGGGGACTCTCAGGGGTTGCTCGGGGGTCATCGCGAGCATGTTAGCATCCTACGATGTCGCTCCTCTGTAGGCTGAGATACGGGGACAAGAGCAGGGGGCCGAAGTGCTATTCTTAAGATATGAGCGAGAAGAAACAGCGTTATCTGGTCACCTCCGCGTTGCCCTACGCCAACGGCCCGTTGCACATCGGGCACATGGCGGGGGCGTACTTACCGGCGGACGTGTACGTCCGTTACCTCAGGATGCGGGGGGAGGACGTCGTCTTTGTCGGGGGCACCGACGAGCACGGCGTCCCCATCACCCTTACTGCCGAGCGCGAGGGGAAATCGCCCCGCGCGGTCGTGGACCACTGGTACGCGCACATGAAGGAGACCTTCGAGCGCTTCGGCATCTCCTTCGACAACTTCTCGCGCACCTCGACGCCGCTGCACGCCGCGAACACCCAGACCTTCTACGAGAAGCTCAAGGAGGGTGGATACATTTCGGAGGCGGAGTCGAAGCAGATGTACAGCCCGACGGAGGGACGTTTC
>JADDPY010000632.1 GCA_016781635.1 Rubrobacter sp. | reverse complement strand
CTTCGTCTGCATGTCCGCGAGCTTGAACGCTATCGCCTGGTGCTCGGCGATGGGCTTACCGAAAGTAGTCCTCTGCGAAGCGTAGCGCGTCGCGTAACGGAAGGCGGCCTCGGCGATCCCGAGTGCCTGGGCCGCTATCCCGATCCTGCCCCCGTCCAGCGTCCCCAGAGCCACCCCGAGGCCCCTGCCTTCCTCCCCGAGCCGGTCCTCCTCCGGGACGAACACGCCATCGAGGTGCAGGTCGTCCGTGGTCGCGGAGATCACGCCCATCTTCCGGGCGTGCTTGCCCCACGAGACGCCCGCGGCATCGGCGGGGACCAGAAATGCCGTAACGCCTTCTTGCGCCCGAGCGAAGACGATCATGGTGCCGGCGGCGCGGCCGTTGGTGATCCACTGCTTGTGCCCGTGCAGACGATAACCACCATCCACGCTCTCGGCCCTGGCCTTTATAGCGGAGGCATCCGAGCCCGTCTCCGGCTCGGTAAGGGCAAAGCAGCCGAGCTTCACGCCACGAGCAAGGTCCGGCACCCACCGCTCCTTCTGCTCCTCCATCCCGAACTCCAGAATCGGCAGCGTACCCGCGCTCGTGTGTACCGCGAGCGTCACCCCCACACCCGCATCGGCCCGGCTGATCTCCTCTAGCATCAGCACGTAAGAAAGGAAATCCACCCCTCCCCCACCGTACT
>JADDPY010000250.1 GCA_016781635.1 Rubrobacter sp. | reverse complement strand
GAAAAGGCGTTCGTCTTCGCCCCGATGCTGAACGTCACGGCGCACGAGATCACCTCCGACAGCATGCAGGATATCCGTGTCCACAACGACTACTGCGCCGACATCTGCAGCGCCGCCCCCGAGCGCCTGCTCGGCTTCTGCACCCTGAACCCCATGCCCGCCCTCGCCGAAGGCGACCTCGAGAGGGCGGTCGATCTGAACATCGAGGAGGCCGAGCGCTGTTACAGGGAGCTGGGCTTGCGGGGCGCCGGCGAGCTCGTCGCGACGGGCTGGTACGCGGACGATCCGATCCTCGTCCGGCTGTGGCGCAAACTCGCCGAGCTCGGGATGTACACGGTCTTCCACACCGGCGTCTTCTACGACGGGCGCCAGAGCAACTACTGCCGACCGACCTTCTTCGAGGGGGTGCGAGGCGCCCCCGGCTTCAAGGGGCACCTCGCCCACGTCGGCTACCCGTGGTTCGACGAGTGCATAGCGATGATGAAGGTCACGACCGGGGTCTTCGGGAGCGACCCTTCCGCGTGGGACCTCAAGGTCGACGTCTCGTTCGGGCCGGCCGCCGACTACCAGTTGGAGGTCTGGCAGCGGTGCATCGACACCCTGCCGCCGGCGATGATCATGTACGGGACCGACACGTTCTGGCCGATGGAGCCCGCCGAGTACCGCGAGTCCTACCTCCAGCCCCAGCTCGGGCTCTTCGAGACGGCGACCACGCTCGGGCACATCGTGCAGGAAGGGACCACGGCCAGGGAGGAGTACCGCAACATGATCTTCTTCGAGAACGCCTACGAGCACTGGCAGAACGCGATAAAGGAGCCCCAGAAGCCGCGCCCTTCCCCCGAGCCAATACAAACCCCGAACGCCCACCAGGGCCACTCGCATGGGTAGCACGACGCGGACGCGTAGCTCCACTCGAGCGGGGGGTACTTGCCGATGACCATCCTCATCGCCTCGCTCGTCGCGGTGGCCGTGCTGGCCACCGTGCACCTCTTCAGCGGCAAGCTCCGCTTCCTCGCGGGCGACCCGCGCAGCGTCTGGCTCTCCCTGGCCGGCGGCGTCTCGGTGGCCTACGTCTTCGTACACCTCCTCCCCGAACTCGCCGACGGCCAGCGGGCTATCGCCGAGGCCGCCGGAGAAGGCCTGGCCTTCCTGGACGTCCACGTCTACCTCGTCGCGCTCCTGGGGCTCGCGACCTTCTACGGGCTTGACCGCCTCGCCACCGAGTCGCGCCGGCGGAGTCGCAAGGCGGGCGGGGAGGACTCCACCGGCGCGGGGGTGTTCTGGATCCACATCTCGTCCTTCGCCGTCTACAACGCCCTCACCGGCTACCTTCTCCTCCACAGGCTCAACGCGGGCCTCGGGGCCCTCTTCCTCTTCGCGTTTGCCATGGCCGTGCACTTCATGGTCAACGACTACGGCCTGCGCCGGGACCACAAGGAGCGGTACCACCGGATCGGACGCTGGCTCGTCACCGCCGGCCTCGTCCTCGGGTGGGCAGTGGGCGCCCTCACCGAGATACCCGAGGCCACGATCGCCGTCCTCACCGCCTTCCTCGCGGGCGGCATCATCATGAACGTGCTGAAAGAAGAGCTGCCCGAGGAGAGCCGGAGCCGCTTGTGGGCTTTCGCCTCGGGCGCAGCCTTCTACGCCACGCTCCTGCTGGTGGCGACGTAGCGGCCGGGGCCGCCGGAAGCGGTATGGAGTACGGGGGCGAGGACTTCTGGCGGAGGTAGTTCGGGGGACGATGGTCGTGGGCATCGGAGCGTCCATCGCCGCATCCCTCTTCGGCGCGGTGGCGGTCGCCGTCGTCCTCCTCTGGGCGGCATCGGCGGACAACGTCGATACGGCGTTCAGTGGCTGCGCGTGGACCGCGGTCCTGGTCGGCGTCGTGGTCGGGATGATCCGGGCCTTCGGCGGCTGACGTTCTACGGCCTCCCGCGATTTACCCGAAGGCGGTACGAGACCTTGATAGGGACGGGATACCCTCGCCCCCGAGAAAGGAGCAACAACGTGTTCGATTCGCTCTCCCTGCCAGTCTTGCTGCTGATCTTCGCCGCGGCGGCGGCCGCCGTGTGGATCGCCGGCGTCAAGCTCTCCAACACCACCGACGTCCTCTCCTCGCGCTTGGGCCTCGGCGAGGCGTTGGGCGGCCTGATCATGCTGGCGATCGTCACCAACCTCCCCGAGGTCGCCATCACCGCAAGCGCCGCCCTCTCGGGCAACATCGGCGTCGCCGTCGGAAACATCCTCGGCGGCATCGCCATCCAGACCGTGGTCCTCGTCGTCCTCGACGTCTTCGGCGTCAGGGGCAGAAACCCCCTCACCTACCAGGCGGCCTCGCTCGTGCTGGTCCTCGAGGGCGCCCTGGTCATCGCCGTGCTCGCCGTCGCCGTCATGGGCACGCAACTGCCCCCCTCGCTCGTCTTCGAGCGGGTAGCGCCCGGGGGGCTCCTGATCGCGGTGCTCTGGGTGGTCGGGCTGCTCATCCTGAACAAGGCCCGCTCCGGGCTGCCCTGGCAAGAGGAGGGCGAAGCGCCCGAAGGCCAGAAGGAGCCGCGTGGGCACTCCAAGGGCAAAAAGGACGACGAGGCCCAGAGCAAGGGGGAGAGCACCGCCCGGGCGGGGGCCGTATTCGGGGCGGCGGCCCTCGTCACCCTGGCCGGCGGCGTGCTCCTGGAGCGAAGCGGCGACGCCATAGCCGGGGACATAGGGATGAGCGGCGTCCTGTTCGGCGCGACCTTTCTGGCCGCCGCCACCTCCCTGCCCGAGCTCTCGACCGGCCTCACCTCGGTGAGGCTCGGCGACTACAAGCTCGCCGTGAGCGACATCTTCGGCGGCAACGCGTTCCTGCCCGTCCTGTTCCTGATGGCGAGCCTCCTCTCGGGGCAGGCCGTGCTGCCCCAGGCGCAAGCCACCGACATCTACCTCACCGGCCTCGGCATCTTGCTGACGGCCATCTACCTCTGGGGCCTCGTCTTCCGGCCCCGTCGCCGCGTCTTGCGCATGGGCGTAGACTCTCTCGCGGTGCTCGTCCTGTACGCTGTCGGGATCGCGGGTCTGGTAGCCGTGTCCCTGGGAGGCGGCTAGAAGCCAAGACGCGAGGAGAGAAGCGTCGGTAAACCTCCGAAAACCGTTCCACGCCGGGGAGGAAGATCCATGAAGCCATCAAGCCACTTGCCTTTAAGTAAGCGTTATCGCTCGGACCTGCGCACTGTAGTGGGCTCCAGCGCGACGGCCTACGGCTACACGCTGACGGTGTGGTCGACGGGCATGGTCCTCTCGCATGCCTACGGGCTGCCGAGCCCGCCCCTGGTCTTCGCCTTCTTCGGCGGGGCGGTCTTGGCGTTCGCGGTCGTGGGAGCCCTCGCCTTCGGGGGCGTGACGGCTCGCCCCGGCGGCGGATCTAGCAACGCCGCGTTGTGGGGCAGCTTCCACCTCCTCTCGGTGGGCCTGGCGGTCGGGGCGGTTTGGCTGGTTTCCGCGCACGCGCCGAGCTTCCCGGGGTGGCCCTTGGGCGCGTTCGTGGCGACGAGCCTGTACCTCGCGGTCGTGGCAGCCGAGAGCACCGCAGCCGATCTGAAGGAAGGCTCCGAAAGGTAGCGACCGGGGCTCGCGATCTACCGCGAGATCATCCTTTCAGGGTCTCGATAAAAGCCCGGGCGGCCCGGGACAGAAGGCCGATGGGAGGACCGAGCAGGGAGAGGGGCCTGCCGAGTCCCGGCTCGTTCACCCCCGTCGCCGCCAGTATCCCCGCGCGCGTCTCCCTCTCGACGACCAGACGGGACAGAAAGGCGGCCCCCAATCCCTCCGCCACCGCCTCCTTGACCGCCTCGCTGCCCACGAGGTCGAGCACGGCGCGCATGCGCACGCCCCCGAGCGCCCGCTCGGCGACCGCGCGGGTGCCGCTGCCCTCCTCGCGCCGCACCACCTCGAGCCCTTCGAGCTCGGCGGGCTCGCGCCTCCCGCCCGACAGGGCCAGCGGGTGGTCCGGGAGCGTGACGAGGACGATCTCGTCGTGCCTGAATACCTCCCTCTCGACGCCGGGCGGCAAGGGCTCCACCGGCCCCTCGACCAGCGCCGCGTCCGCCCCGCCGGCGGCGAGACGCTCGACGACCTCCCCCGTGTTCCCCACGAACTGCTCGACCTCCAACCCCGGGTGCTCCCGACGATACCGCGCCAGGACTGCCGGGAGCAGGTAGGACGCGATGGTCGTGCTCGCCGCGATCCGCGCCGTGCCCACCTCCAGGCCTCGTAGACCGGACGCAAAGGATTGCGCCCCGCCCAGCGCCCGGCCGACGGCCCGGGCATGCGGCAGCAGCCCCAGACCGGCCGGGGTGAGGTTCACGCCCAAACGGTGACGCGTGAAAAGCGGTTCGCCTACCGCCGCCGCCAGATGGCTCATCTGGTTGCTCACGGCCGGCTGCGTGAGGTTCAGAGCCATAGCGGCACGGCTCAGGCTCCCCTCGTCGGCGACCCGCGAGAAGGTGAGAAGCTGCATGGGGTCCAGACGCACGGCCGAGATATTACCAAAC
>JADDPY010000677.1:8373-17674 GCA_016781635.1 Rubrobacter sp. | reverse complement strand
GCAGCCGCGCCAGCGGGATGGTCAGTGAACACGTCTCAAGCTGGGTCGGACTCTACCCCTACTGTGGCTCCCTTTCCGGGGTGTGCATCGATGGCGAGTGCTCGACCGTCGAGAACCTCGAGTTCTCGAACCTTCTCGAGATCGTGCGGGGGCCAAGCAAGCTGGCCATCAGGGCTGAAAACTGCGTCCCCCTTCTCCTGTTTCCGCCCGGCCACTTCCCGATCGAAGAAATAGGATGGCCGGCGCGGATAGGAGGGGGGTAATAGGCCGCGCCGGCCGGTAATGAAGCTATTATCGCCGATGGACTCTGGAGCCGCCTCATACTTTTGAGCTATCTTTTCGTGGTCCAAAGGGGCCATAAAAAGAAGGTCTTGCACTGGCTTCGGCAACGCCTGGCACACCATGGAACGACGGGAACTCAGTCCATATAGGGGATGTTCCAGCGTTTCCGGGTGCTACAGGCGTAGAATCTCGATCGTGACCCAGAAAACACGAACCATCGTACGGACCACCGAGATCTCCCTAATACTAGCCGCCGTGTTCTGGGGGGCAAACTACGCGGCTACGAAGTATGCCGCGGGATTCCTGCCTCCGACCTTGCTCGTGGCCCTGCGTTTCGCAGGGGGAGGGTTACTGCTGCTCTTCGTCCTGCGCCTCCTGGAGCCGGGGAGCCGACTTTCGCGTGGAGAGCTCCTGCCCATGATCGGCCTGGGCTGCTTCGGAGTCGCGGCAGCTCAGACATCCTTCACCTTCGGTGTCAGCATGACCACCGCCTCGAACACCGGCCTCATCTTCGCCACGGCCCCCGTATGGGGCATGATCCTCGGCTCCGCACTCGGGCTGGAGAAACCGACCGCGTGGGGGATGCTGGGCGTTGCGCTCTCCATCCTGGGTGTCGGAATCGTCGTCTACGACGGGTTAGGAGCCGGGGACACGAGCACGCTAGGCGACCTTCTCGTCCTCCTCGCGTCCCTGTGCGTCGGCGCCTACACCGTGCTCTCGATGCCCATGCTCGGACGACATTCTCCGCTGGCCGTCGCCACCTACCCGACCCTCTTTGCGAGCCCGGTCGCTGCCCTCCTCGCCGCACCCTACCTGCCGGGCTGGACTGGGGGAGTGTAAACCCCGCGGTCTGGGCGACGGTCGGCTACTCGGCGGCCTTCGCCACCGCGTTCGCCTTCGCCGCCTGGCAACGGGGTATCAGCCGCATCGGCGCCAACCGGGTGCTGGTCTACCAGTACCTCATAACCCTTACCGGCGTCGCGTCGGGGGTTATCTTCTTCGGCGAATCCCTGGGCCCTGAGAAGCTCCTCGGCGGGGCCGTAATACTCCTCGGCGTCTACCTGGCCCGCCGCCGATAACGCGCCTCCTCTACAAAACGCCCTCCACACCGGGGTTGATCTTGGGTGGAAAGCTCAGCACTCGCAAGAGCACGAACGGATCGGAGTAGCCTCCGGTGGACCACAGATCCTCTCCGGGCGATGTGAGACTGTACACCTTTGAGCCATAAAAGATAGGTGCCTTACGCATGTTGCCATGCTTTCGAACGGAGAAGGATGCACCAGGGGAGTTGTATTTGAGGTCGGACGGGGGAGAGGACCGTGAATGGTTCGGAGCGGGGAGGAGGGGCCGGGCTTTATTCCGGCCCCTCCGCGCGGGAGCTGTTTACGCGCCCCAGCGTCCGGAGAGGACGCGCCGGACTATGATCGAGGCGAGGATGGTCGAGGCTGCCGTGGTCGCGCCCTTCAGCACGGCTTCCAGGGCGTCGTCCTTGATGCCGCGCTGGTCGGGAACGTCTATGTAGCGGTTCGTGACCGCATGGCTTATGCCATAAGCTATCCCGGCGGCTACCAGGGTAATTACTCGCTGCTGCGTATCGTCGTCCATGTCCGTACCTCTTTCTGTTAAGGGTCGATCGAGTGCTATATTCCCCCGTCCGGAGGTAGCGTAAAACCGGGGACCAGGACCTTACGGGCGGGATGTCCTGGGTGCGACCGGGACAATTGTCCCATATACGGGCGTCCTGTTGCGGCCTAGAGTGTTCCGTAGACCGGGCTGGCACCAATTACCCCCCTCCTAGAAGCCCAGTCCGGCTCTTCTACTTCTTGCGTGGCGGGATCCTTGCGTAGCAGCCCATCGAAGACGTGGGTGCCCCCGTGCGCAAGCCTTCGAGCGAACCCCATGACAGGTTGACGAGCCGCCGGTGGACGACCGCGTACACTGAGGTCGTGCGGCCCCGAGTTGCCCGAAGGGCTACGCTAACGAGAGGACCCCGAGGGGGTTCCCGAAACGAAAAGCAGCGTACGTTCTCACGTACCGGCCGATAAAGAGCCGGCAGTGTTGTTCATCGAACCACAGGAGGGATGCATGATTCTGGATGTGTATGCGGACGTGGTCTGCCCGTGGTGCTATGTCGGGGAGCGACGGCTCGAGAAGGCTCTCGCCCTGCGTCCTGGTCTAGAGGTAGAGCGCCGCTGGAGGCCGTTTCAGCTCCAGCCCGGGATGCCAGAGGGAGGGATACCATGGGACGTATACGCTAGGCGGAAGTTCGGCGGCGAGCTCAACGCCCGCGGCTCTTTCGCCCACCTGACGGCCGTGGCGGAGAGCGAGGGCATACGGTTCGATTTCGGCCGGGTCGCCAGCGCCCCGAACACCGTCGACGCGCACCGTCTGATCCTTTTCGCCGGGGCGCCCGAGCGCGGCTTGCAGTGGCCGCTGGTCGACGCCTTCTTCGAGGCGTACTTCTCGGACGGGCGTAACCTTAACGACCACGAAGAGCTCGTGGCGGTCGCCGCCGGTGCGGGCCTAAACGCCGAGGAGGTCCGCCGCTACCTCGCGGGCGACGAGGGTAAGGCCGAGGTGCGGGCTTCTCAGGAGGACGCGTACGCAAAGGGGGTACAGGGCGTGCCCTTCCACGCCTTCGACGGCGGCCGAACCGTCTCCGGTGCCCAGCCGGTGGAGGAGTTCCTTCAGGCCCTCGACGGCGTGCGCGCGGGGCACGCGCGCGTTGAGTAGCGTCTCCGTGGGTTACGGGGGGCGGCGTAGTAAGCTCAGTGGGACCGCCTGGCTGGCCGTCGTGCTCTCAGAAGGGGTTTTAATCGTTGGCTGATCGTCGTGTCGTGGTGCTCGCGTTCGTAGTGCTAGTGGTGCTGTGGGGCTCTTCGTTCTCGGCGCTCAAGGTTGGCCTCGAGTACGCGCCACCGGTGCTCTTCGCCGGCATACGCTCCATCCTCGGCGGGCTGGCGATGCTGCTCGCTGCGGTCGTGTGGGGCGGAAGCCCGAAGTTCCGGCGCGACTGGCAGGTCTTCACGTTGCTCTCGGCGCTCAACGTCGTATTTTTCCTGGGGCTGCAGACGCTGGCGATCATGTATCTCCCCTCGGGTTCCGCAGCCGTCCTGATTTACCTGCAGCCGATCCTCGTCGGCCTGCTCGCCTGGCTCTTTCTGGGCGAGGGGATTACCGGCCGCAAGGTCTTCGGCCTGCTCCTCGGCTTCTCCGGTATAGCGGCGGTCAGCGCCGGCGGCCTCCTCGGGGATCTGCCGCCCGGCGCCGCTCTCGGTGTCGCCCTTGGTGTGGGGGCCGCCCTGTTCTGGGCGCTCGGCACCGTCTATTTCAAGAAGGTTCAGGATCGGGTCGCGACCCTCTGGGCGGTCGCCGTGCCCTTCTTCGCCGGTGGCGTCGTCCTGACGTCCCTCGGGCTGCTCGTGGAGTCGCCGGCGGAGATCACGCTGAATACACCCTTTGTCGCGAGCCTCCTGTACTCGTCTCTGCTTGGGACGGCGGTGGCCTGGCTGCTCTGGCTCGGCCTCGTGCGCGCCGGCGAGGCGAGCCGCGTGTCGGCTTACATCTTCTTCGTGCCCCTCGTGGCCGTGCTTATCGGGGCGATCTTTCTAGACGAGACCCTGAGCCCCTCGCTCCTCGTCGGCGCGGTCCTCGTCGTGGCCGGCATTTATCTTGCGAACGGACAGCCATCAGCCGACAGCTCTCAGCCGTCGTCGAAAGGCAAGAAGCACGCGAGTTGACCGTCCCTTCTTCTCCGGCGCTGGAAGACCGGCCGGGTACGAGAAATAGGCCAGTCCTACGGTAAGCGGGGGGCTAACTGTCGTAGCGAGCGGCGGTAGAGCCCTCCGGGACGATGATGCGTAGGGCGTTGGGGGCGACGGAGAACTCCTCGGGGGTGCGAGCGACGAGCTCGCCGTCGACGTTCACGGGGAGGTTCGGCTCCGTCTCCAGCACGACGCGGCTCGTGCGAAAGTGGTCGACGCCGTCGGACTTCACGAAGTCGCCGCTCCTGAGGTAGCGGGCGATGCCGAAGAGGTCGCGGGTGCGGCCGAGTACTATGGCGTAGACATCGAGGGTCTTGTCATCCATCCCGGAGCCCGGGGCGACGATCATCCCCCCGCCGTAGAATCGCCCGTTCCCGACGGCGACCTGCAGGAGTCGGCCGTACTCTACGGGGGCGTGGTCCCCGTCCGGAAAGGTCAGGCGGCCGACAAAGGGCTCGTGCTTGACGAAGGCCTTGAGCGCGGCCACGGGATAGGCGAGGGGCCCTATGTTTTTCTTCAGAAAGGGCGAGAGGGCGCGGGTGGCCGCGACGCTCAGGCCGACCGAGGCCACGTTCACGTAGTAGTTGTCCCCGGCGAGGCCGAGGTCGACGTCCACCACGTTGCCCCGGGCGATGTTCCGGCACGCCTCCCCGAGGTCCGTCGGTATCTCCAGGGTACGGGCGAAGTCGTTCGCGGTGCCCAGCGGGAGTAGCCCGAGGGTCGAGTTGTGATGGGCCAGAAAGTCCACCGCCGAGGAGACCGAGCCGTCCCCGCCGCCGAGGATGATCGGGTCGTACCCTTCCAGGACGGCGGTCCGCACCGTCTCCGCGAGACGGGCCGGGTCGTGGACCGGGAGGCTCGCGCCAACCTCCACGCCCATGGCGACGAGCCGCTCCTGGGCCTCCTCGAAGGCCTTCTCGCCCGTGCGTGAGCGAGCGTTCACTATGAGAGCCGCTCCTTTCACGCAGCGGATTCTATCCTTCCACGCAATAAAATTGATCCCGAAGGCGAAGAAACGTATGGTTACGGGGACGAACGGACCGGTCTAGAGCTTGGGGCGGATGATGCTTATTACGGTGGAGTACGATGGGGTGAGATAGCGAAGAGCCGCTCTGACGGAGAAGATTCTAATGGATCGGACCCCGGAGCACGAGGGGCGTGAGCATCTCATGGAGCCCGCGTGATCGATATGGCACCCTACCGGGGAGAGGAAGAACCGCCGGGCCGGGCTGGTCCATGTGGTAAACCCGCGTTTTTGGCCCGTAGACGAATAAGGAGAAGAAAGAAATGACGAGACCCCCCGTACCGCCGTTCGACGAGGAGAGCGCGAGGCAGAAGGTCAAGGCGGCCCAGGACGGCTGGAACAGCCGCGACCCCGAGAAGGTGGCGCTGGCGTACACGGAGGATTCCGCGTGGCGTAACCGCGACGAGTTCTTCCAGGGGCGAGAGGAGATCGTCGCGTTCCTCACGCGCAAGTGGGAGCGCGAGCTCGACTACAAGCTCAAGAAGGAGCTGTGGTGCTACCAGGGCAACCGCATCGCCGTGCGCTTCGAGTACGAGTCGAGGGACGCAGAGGGCCAGTGGTGGCGCAGTCACGGCAACGAGCTGTGGGAGTTCGACGACGAGGGCTACATGAGGCGCCGTGACGCCTCGATCAACGACTACAAGATAAACGAGTCCGACCGCCGCATATTCTAGGGGCCCGGGGGAGGGAGAATTTACCGTCTGGTAGACTCTCCCTCGCTCTGTTGGAGGACTCGAAAGACGCGGCGTGTACTACCTCCGCCGCGCTGGTGTGGGAGGAAAAGCCTTGATAGACCATCTGGTGCTGTTCACCGTAAAGGAGGAGGCGTCGCCGGAGGACGTCGATGACATGCTGCAGAGCCTGCGGGCTCTCAGGAGCAACGTTCCCAGTGTCATAGACCTCTCGGTGGGCGAGAACTTTAGCGAGAGGGGCGGCCCGTACACCCACGGCCTCTTCGCCCGCTTTCAGACCCCGGACGACCTCCAGGCTTATCTCAAGCACCCGGACCACAGGGCAGCCGCGGACAAGCTCAACACCTTCGCCAACAGCGACCGCATCGTCGTCGACTACGACCACGGGATCTAGCGAGGACCCGAGGTTGCGGGAGTTCGACTACAAGAGCCTTACGCCGCGCGAGCTCGCGGAGGGGCTGGGGAGGGGCGAGGAGCCCATCCTGCTCGATGTCCGGGAGCCGTGGGAGTACGAGCTTGCCCGCATCCAGGGCTCCCGGCTCGTGCCCCTGGCGGACCTCCCGGACCGGCTCCATGAGCTGGACCCCGAGGCCGAGGCCGTGGTGATCTGCCACCACGGCCTCCGGAGCGCCCACGCGACCCGCTTTCTGGATCGCTCGGGCTTTCGGAACGTCTACAATCTCGAAGGCGGCCTCGATGCCTACTCTGCGGTCGACGACTCCGTGCCGAGGTACTAGCCGGCCGGCGCCTCGTCGGCGTCCGTGTGGCCCGCGTACCCGTCTTCTTCGCGGAACATCATAGATGTCTCCAGCGAGCCCGACTGGGCGGCCACGATCCGAATCTGACGCTTGATATAGCGCCGCTGCTCGCTCCCCTCGGGGAACGCGCCGTACAGCGCCTGGAGCCGTCCCTGCTCCTCGCCCAGATCCTTCCGGAGCGTTTCTAGCCGGCCGAGCGGTGCCTCCTCGAGCCCCTGCTCGAACTCCTCTTCCTGGATGGACCTCGCCCACCCCAGCGACAGCGGGGCGTGCCGCCCCTGGCCCGACGGCTCGCGCTCGGAGAGCAACCCGCCCGGCTCCACGCCGAGGGCCCGAGCGAGCTTGCGCACGGTGCCGAAATGCGGGCTGGAGATCCTACCGTTCTCGATCCCCGAGACCGTCGTCGGACTCACCCCCGCCTCGTCGGCCAGCCTGCCCTGGGTCCACATCTTTAAGCGACGCGCGTGCAAAACCCGCTCGCCTATCCCCAACCTCTCCAACTTTTGCCCTTCTACAAACCACGGTGCGACAAAATCAAGATACCACACATCGTATTTGGCAACAGCTGTAAAACAAAAATCTAAGAAATTTCTGTAGAAAATATGTTTGAAACCTGTGTCTAGGTGGTAAAATGTCCCTGCTTGAAGAGGTCGGTCCCTGGAGAGCCAGGGGTCAGTAGAAAAGGAGGATGTGGCTATGGCATTGAGTCCTTTCAGGGGTCGTGGTTTCTACGACGTCCACGGCGAGATGAACCGTTTGTTTGACGAGATGTTCGGGGGGGTGTCTCGCAGGTCTGGGGGCCGTCAGGGCGAGGGGGTGGCCGATTTGTGGTCTCCGGCGCTCGACGTGCTCCACGAGGACGGTGACGTTCTGGTGCGGGCCGAGCTCCCGGGGGTGAAGCCCGACGACGTGGACATCACGCTCTCGCGGGGCGTGCTGACGATCTCCGGGCAGCGCAAGGCCGAGCAGGAGCAGCAGGGGCAGGGCTACTACGTCAGGGAGCGGAGGTACGGCGCTTTCCGCAGGAGCCTGGTCCTCCCCGAGGGGATCGACGAGAGCAAGATCGACGCCCGCTACGAGAATGGCGTGCTCGAGGTGAGGATCACCGGTGCCGCTGCCGTGCAGGAGCCCAAGAAGATCCAGATACAGGCCTCGCGCGACGATAGCTCCAGCAACGGTCATGCCAACGGAGAGGGCTCCCAGGGCGAAACTCCGGGAAGCTAAGCGGCGCACGTCCGGTATCCAACCGGGCACCGCGCACGACCGGAGGCCGGGGCGGGAAGTGCCCCGGCCTCCTTGTGGGTTCAGCCTCCTTCTACGAGAGGGACGGCGGTCCCGTGAAGACATGGCAGAAGCTAAATTCGATATTCAGGAAGGAAAAGTATGGGAGCACGAAGGACTATGTGTGATGTGTGCGGGGAGAGGCCCGCGGTTGTGACGGTGAGGCGGGTCGTCTCCGGAGAGCCTCCGAGGACGGAGAACTTGTGCGAGGTGCACGCCGTGGAGGCCGGGGCGGGCGGCCGTCGCTCGCCGTTCGGGGGCTCTTCCCTTGGGGGCGGCAGCCTCTTCGACGAGTTCTTTGGCCGGTTCTTCGACGACGAGTCCGCGACGACGGGTGCCAGTTCGGGATCTCGCGGGGCGGTGCCCCGCACGGGGCGTCCGGAGCAGGTGGACATAACGCAGTACTTCTCCGGCGCCACCAACGAGTTGTTGCAGCGGGCCGCGCAGCGCGCCATGGAGCGGGGTAGCCTCGACCTGACGAACGAGCACCTGTTGCACGCGGCGCTCGAGGACGGGGCCGTGCGGCGCGTTCTGGAGGAGGTCGATGCCGAGCCCCGGCAGATCCGGGCGCAGCTGGAGGAAGAGGCCGGGGAGCGCCGGGACGGCCGCTCCGACGATGCCCCCTCGCTCGCACCCGACGCCAAGCGCGCCCTGCTCGCCGCCTACGACGAGTCCCAGGCCCTCGGGGCCTCGTACATCGGACCCGAGCACGTCCTGTTGGCGCTGGCCCTCGACGAGGAGTCCGAGGCCGGTCGTCTTCTGGGGCGCTTCGGCCTCTCGCACACGAGGCTGAGGGGCGCCGTCGTGCGCGGTGTGGACAGCGCCGGTGGCGCGCGGGATGGCTCCCGGGCCGGTAAGGACAGCTCCACGCCCACGCTCGACGAGCACAGCCGCGACCTGACCGAGATGGCCCGCGAGGGCAAGCTCGATCCTGTCATAGGCCGCTCGGAAGAGGTCGAGACGACGGTCGAGATCCTCTCCAGGCGCACGAAGAACAACCCCGTGCTCATAGGGGATCCGGGTGTGGGCAAGACGGCGATCGTGGAGGGTCTCGCCCAGCGCATCGTCAACGACGAGGTGCCCGAGACCCTGGTCGGCAAGCGCGTGCTGGCGCTGGATCTCGCGGGCCTCGTGGCCGGAACCCAGTACCGCGGCCAGTTCGAGGAGCGCCTCAAGAAGGTCATCGACGAGGCGAGCGAGAACCCCGAGGGGCAGATCCTGTTCCTGGACGAGATGCACACCGTCGTGGGGGCGGGCGCGGCCGAGGGCTCGATGGACGCCTCGAACATGCTGAAGCCGGCGCTCGCCCGCGGGGAGCTTCACGTCGTCGGGGCTACGACCGTCGACGAGTACCGCAAGAACATAGAGAAGGATGCCGCGCTGGAGCGCCGCTTTCAGCCCGTCCTCGTCGGCGAGCCCACCGTGGACGACACGATAGACATCCTCAGGGGCCTCAAGGACCGCTACGAGGCGCACCACCGCGTCAAGATCTCCGACGAG
>JADDPY010000677.1:0-8367 GCA_016781635.1 Rubrobacter sp. | reverse complement strand
GTGGCCGCCGCCGAGCTCTCCGACCGCTACGTCACGGACCGCTTCCTGCCCGACAAGGCCATAGACCTCATGGATCAGGCCTCGGCGAGGGTCAGGCTGCGCTCGAAGACCAAGCCGGTCGACACGAGGGAGCTCGAGGACGAGATCAAGCGTCTCAAGCGCGAGAAGGACCAGGCGATCGCGGCCGAGGACTTCGGGCGGGCGCAGGACCTGAAGGGCCAGATCCAGGAGTCTCAGGATAGGCTCGGAGCCTTAAGGGTGGACGCCAGGCCGTGGCCGAGGTGACGGCCGAGGACATCGCCGAGGTCGTGAGCCGCGCGACCGGCATCCCGGTCTCGCAGCTCACGCAGGAGGAGCGTGAGCGCCTGTTGAAGCTCGAGGAGCAACTCCACGAGCGGGTGGTCGGCCAGGAAGAGGCCGTCACGGCGATCTCCGAGGCTATCCGGAGGGCGAGGGCGGGCCTCTCGGACCCGAACCGGCCTATAGGGAGCTTCCTGTTCCTCGGGCCGACGGGGGTCGGCAAGACCGAGCTCGCCCGCACGCTCGCCGAGGCCCTCTTCGGGGACGAAGCGGCGATGGTGCGCATAGACATGTCGGAGTTTCAGGAGCGCCACACGGTCTCCAGGCTCGTCGGTGCCCCTCCGGGCTACGTCGGGTATGAGGAGGCCGGGCAGCTCACCGAGAGCGTCCGCAGGCGCCCCTACAGCGTGCTGCTCCTCGACGAGATCGAGAAGGCCCATCCGGACGTTTTCAACATCCTCCTGCAGATGCTCGACGACGGGCGCCTGACGGACTCTCAGGGCAGGACGGTTGACTTCAAGCAGACCGTCATAATCATGACCTCCAACATGGGCGCCGAGAGAATACAGGCTCATTCGCGCCGAAACGAGCCCTTCGAGGAGCTGAAGGAGGACATGGACAGGATCCTGCGTGCCACCCTCAGGCCCGAGTTCGTCAACCGCATAGACGAGGTCATCGTCTTCCGGGCGCTCGACGAGGCGCAGATAGGCGAGATCGCGCGGCTGCTCCTCGACCGGACCACGCGCCGTCTGCGCGCCCAGGGTATCGAGGTCGAGTTCACGGACGAGGCGGTCACGCTCGTCGGCAGGGAGGGCTTCGACCCCGAGTTCGGCGCACGGCCCCTGAGGCGCACGGTACAGCGCCGCGTGGACAACGAGCTCGCGAACATGGTCCTCTCCGGTGCCCTCAACCCGGGCGACAGGGTGGTCGTCGACGACGAAGCCGGAAAGCTCACCTTCGAGGTGAAAGAGGGCGCGGCAGACCCCGTCGCGGGCGCCGCAAACTAGGAACGCACGGACCACGCATCACGACCGCTGGCGCCCCTTCGGGGGCGCCTCTTCGTTTCTACACGTAGCGAGGATTCTCGAAGCGGAGCCGACCCTCAACCTTTGCGGACTGCATCCTCGATGCGGCGGTAGAGGTTCGCGGCGAGCCCCTCGGGCACACGGGAGCGCTCTTGCAGCTCCCGGAAGGCGTCGCGCGTCTCGGTCGTACCCGGCAGTTCGAACGTGAGCACGACGGGATCCGGATCTTCGAGGCCGAGTTCGCGCAGGGCTATCTCTTCGACTTCGGGGACGGGGCGTCCGGTCTTCTCTGCGACAGCGCGGATGGGGATCGACGGGTCGAACTCCTGGCAGACGGCGATGCCGGCATCGATGCGGCGCTCCCACCACCACTCGGCGTCAACGCCGGTGAAGCCCTCCTGAACCAGAGCCGCGGCGGGTTCGGCGAGAAGCTGATTCAAGACCTCGGGCATGCGTCCATACTACAACAGGGCTTTGGATCTGCCCCGCGGGTCGAGCCTCTCCCCGGCGGGGCCCGTATACTGGCGAGGAGGGGGTTCGGGCGGTGGAACGGGGCGTTCGGGAGGGTTGAAGATGCTTTTGGTTCGAGATTCGATGGTCCGGGAGGTCCTCACGGTCTCGCCGGAGACGACGGCGGCCGAGGCGCTCACGCTGTGCAGGGAGAAAAGGATACGCCACCTCCCCGTGCTCGAAGGGGGGAGGATGGTCGGTTTGATCTCCGACCGCGACCTGCGTGCGTCGACCCCGGCTCTGGGCGACGCGAACCGGGCGGCGGCTCTCGATAAGATTCGGGTCGGAGACGAGATGGCGCGTGAGATCTCGACGGCCGACCCCGACGATCCTATCGAGCAGGCGGCGATGGCGATGCACGAGAGAAAGATCGGGTGTCTGCCCGTCGTCGAGGGGGAGGATCTCGTCGGCATCCTTACCACCTCCGACGTTATGGCGGCACTCGTGAGGCTCGTCGGGGCGCACGAGCCGGGGAGCCGGCTGGAGATCGCATTTCCGGACCGCCCGGGCTCCCTGGCAGATGTCGCCGGCATCGTCCGCGACCAGGGCGTCAACATCGTGAGCGTGTTGAGCGCCCCGGGTGAGTACGACGGGGGCTCGGGCAGCGTCGCCGTTATCCGTCTCGCTACCATCAACCCGACGGGGGTGGTGCGGAGCCTCGAGGGAGCGGGCTTCCCCGTGCTCTGGCCGCCGTCCACGCCGGGCGGGCCCGGGCAGGGGCTTTGAGCGGCCGGTCCGTCTTCGTACACGACCCGGGCCTCGAGGCCTACGGCTTCGGGGGAGAGCATCCCTTCAACCCCTTGAGGGTTCGGATGGCCATCGAGCTCTGCGAGGGGCTGGGGCTTATGGAAGGCTACTCCTTTCTCGCCCCCAAACCGGCGACGGACGATGATCTCATGACCGTCCACTCCCTGAGCTATATAAGGAGTGTTCAGAAGGCCGGTCACGATGAGGCGCCGCTTTCGGAGCTTCTCCAATACTGCATAGGGACGCAGGACAACCCCGTCTTCTCCAAGATGCACGAGGCCTGCGCGCTCGTCGTCGGGGGCACTATAGAAGCCTGCCGGCTCGTGATGGGCGGGGAGGCCGAGCACGCCTTGTGCGTCTCTGGTGGGCTACATCACGCGCTGCGCTCTAAAGCGAGCGGCTTCTGCGTCTACAACGACGCGGGCGCGGCCATAGCGCGCCTCAAGGAGGAGCACCCCGGCATCAGGATCGCTTACGTAGACACCGACGCCCACCACGGCGACGGGGTGCAGTGGATGTTCTACGACGACCCGGACGTCCTGACCTTCTCCATGCACGAATCGGGGCGCTACCTGTTCCCGGGGACGGGGGGGGTCGAGGAGAAGGGGCGCAACGGCGGCGTTGGGTACTCCCTGAACGTTCCTCTACAGCCCTTCACCCAGGACGCCTCGTTCATCGAATGCTTCGAAGAGACGCTCCCGGAGGCGCTTCGCCGCTTCGGCCCGGACCTGATCCTCTCCCAGAACGGCTGCGACGCGCACGCCCTGGATCCCCTGACCCACCTCTCGACGACCACCCGTGTCTACGAGCACGTGCCGCGCCGCATCCACGAGCTCGCCCACGAGCTCTGCGGAGGGCGTTGGGTTGCGGTCGGCGGCGGCGGTTACGACATCTGGCGCGTCGTTCCGAGGGCGTGGGCCGCGCTCTGGGCCACCGTATCGCACCAGGAGTTGCCCGAGACGATGCCCGGCGCGTGGCTCGCGAAGTGGGGGAGGCAGAGCCCCGTGGCGCTCCCGGACCTCACACGGGACATAGCCGCAAACTACCCGCCCATCGGCCGTGCCGCGCAGGTTGAGGAGCGCAACCGCAAGACCATCGCCGAGTTCAAGAGAAAAGTTCTGCCTCTGCTGGCATAAGCGATCGATGTGAGCATCGCATTCGCGGTTACGCCCCCGCGGGACCGTCCTCGAAAGCCCCGCCCGGCCCCGTAGCATGAGCGAAGACGAACATTAACCTTACGGATGCCCGGTCGTATGTTAGCCTTTTGGTGCATATCGAGACACTAAACCGGAGGTAAAAGAAGAGTTGCAGGCAACGTTCGTACACGCCACGGCACCGGTGCTCTCATTGCCACCCTCCACCGAGACGCCTCCTCGCGAGGTGACGAAGCGCAACATGAGCTCGGAGCCCCCCTACAAGGTCATCCTTCACAACGACGACTTCACCCCGATGGAGCACGTCATCGCGGTGCTCCGCAAGGTGATCCCACGCATGAGCGTCAAACGAGCCCAGGACATCATGCTCGAGGCGCATAAGAATGGGAAAGCCGTCGTCACCAAATGTCACAAGGAACTCGCCGAGCTCTACCAGGAGAGCCTCAACAACGAGGGCCTGATCTCGACCATAGAGCCGGACTAACGCCCGAAGCAGGCACGCAGCCTGAACAACGAGTGAACGTCTCGTATGACTCGGAGATCATGAACGGAATCTCGAAGGCCTCGGGCTTGCGAGGTTCCTTCTATAAGCCAGAGGAAACCGTGACGAAGATCTGCCACCACCAACGGCGGGATCGAAAAGTTTATCGGTAGCGTTAAACCGGGGTTGATTCGCCCTATCTCCAGCTAGCGGCGGGCCGCCGGATCGGAGGCCCTTAGCCCCCGATCTGACTCATGGTGCGGTTGCGGGCCTCCGAGGGGAGGGTGAGACCGGCCGGCGGCTTGATCCGGGCGGACTTCCATAGAACCTCGTGGATCGCCGGTATGGGATCGTCGGAGCGGATGGCGTCCTTGACGGGCACGTCGAGGTCTGTGAGGAGGCAAGGATGAATTTTGCCGTCCGCCGTTAGGCGTAGCCTGGAGCACCGCGCGCAGAAGGGCTCCGAGACCGGCGTTATGACCCCGAAGTTGCCGGGCGCCCCGTCGAACTCGAACTCGTCGGCGGGTGCGGCCGGGTCGTCCTTCTCCACGGGCTTGAGGTCGCCGAGGGCTTCCTGGGCCCTGGCTAGAATCTCCGAGCCAGGGATGAATAGCTTGCGAAAGCGCGAGCCGTCGGTGTCGCCGTTGAGCGGCATGAGCTCGATGAAGCGGATGCTCAAGGGGTACTTCATGGTGAGCTTCGCCATGTCCACGATCTCGTCGTCGTTCACCCCGCGCATAGCCACCGCGTTTATCTTCACGGGCGAGAGCGGCGTATCGAGCGCCGCCATGACGGACTCCCACACCTTCTCGAAGTGGTTGCGCCGCGTGATGAACTGGAACTTTTCGGGCTGGAGGGTATCCAAGGAGACGTTGATCCTGTCGAGCCCTGCTTCGACGAGCCCTTCGAGGTTCTCCTTGAGGAGGAAGCCGTTGGTGGTCATGGTGACTTCATCGAAGCCAAGGGCCTTAAGCTGCTCGACGAACCACACCACGCCACGCCTCACCAGGGGCTCGCCACCGGTGACGCGCACCTTCGTGACGCCGACCTGTAGGCATGCCTCCGCGAAGGTCAGCATCTCTTCCAGGGTGAGGATGTGCGACTTGTCTTGGAACTGTATATCCTCGGGCATGCAGTACTGGCAGCGGAAGTTGCACCTATCCGTCACCGAGATCCTGAGGTAGTCCATCTTGCGCTCATAGCTATCGGTTAGCTGCTTCAAAATTGACCTCTCGACGCTTCCCGGACCCTCATTGTACTCTCCGGCATCGTCTCTCACGACCTCTCTTACGCTAATATCTCTTTCCCGGCTTGTTTGGAACCCTGCTGGGGAATACAACCATGGGGGCAGCTAGTGGAAGCTCTTACGGCCTATCCAGAAGGACAAACCACCCTGAACAGACAAATCCTCGACACTCGGATTTGGAGCACCCCATAAGCGACGCGCTCATCACGCTCGCGCCGCTCCTGCTCGCCCTCGCCTCGGCCCCCGCCGCCGTGCTTGCGGGTTGGATCCGACCGCGGCTCGCTGCCCCTGTTGGCGCCTCTCTCGCGCTGCTCGCGGCGGTTGCGACCCTCGTTGTTTACCTGCGAGGCGGCGGTGAGGTGAACTTCGCGTGGGCCCCCACGTGGGACCTCCGCCTTCACCTCGCCCTCGACGGGCTTGCGGCGCTGTACGCGCTGCTTGCGACCGGAGTAGGCTTCCTCGTCCTCGCGTACTCCTCGCGCTACCTGCCCCTGCACCTCGAACATGGTGAGCGGTCCCCTTCCGAAGGGACGCGCTTCTACGGGTTCATGCTGCTGTTCATGGGGTCTATGGTGGGGCTTGCGATGTCCCAGGACCTCGTCCTGATCTTCGTTTTCTGGGACCTCACGGCGGTGGCGTCGTACTACCTGATCGGTTACGACCGCCACAGCGCGAACTCCCGGGCCTCTGCCCTCATGGCACTGCTCGTGACGGGCGTTACCGCCGTCCTCCTCCTCATCGGCGCCCTGATGCTGTACGCCGCCCACGGGACGTACTCCGTCCCCGAGCTCGCCGGTCTCGTGCGGCCGGGAGCTCTCCTGAACACGGCGGGGCTTCTCATCGCCGTTGCCGCCCTCGCCAAAAGCGCGCAGGTGCCGCTGCACTTCTGGCTGCCACGCGCGATGGCCGCCCCCACGCCGGTTTCGGCGTACCTCCACTCAGCCGCGATGGTCGCCGCTGGCGTCCTGCTGCTCGGGAGGGTCTACCCGCTCTTACAGGAGAGCGAGTTTCTGCTCGGCGTCTTGCTCGTCGTGGGGCTGCTTTCTATGGCCGTCGGCGGCATTCTGGCGCTCACGCAGGACGTGCTCAAGCAGCTTCTGGCGTACTCGACGATCGCTCAGTACGGGTATGTTGTCTTTATGTACGGGCTCGGGGGGAAGTACGGGGCCGTGGGGGCGTCGTTCTACGTGATCGCGCACGCCCTTGCCAAGAGCGCCCTCTTCCTGACCGCCGGCGCCGTCTCAGAGGCGACGGGCGAGGATCGTCTTAGCAAGATGGGCGGCCTGCGCAAGCGCCTGCCTGTTCTGGCGGCGGCGAGCGGGGCCGCCGCCGCGGGCCTCGCCGCGTTCCCCCTTACGATCGGGTTCTTTAAAGACGAGCTTCTCTTCGGGGCGGCGCTGCAACGGGGCCCGCTCTTCACCGGGCTCGCCGTCGTCGGGGCCGCGCTGACCGTCGCGTATACCTGGCGCTTCTGGGGCGGCATCTTCCTCGGGACGCCGCGAGACGGGGCGCACGGGGTGCCGGTGGCCCTGGTCTGGCCCGTCGCGGTACTCGGTGTTCTCGTCCTGGTCGGCGGCGTGTTCGTCGAGCCTTTCGCGGCGCTGGCGAGAAGCGCGGGGGCGTCCTCCTACCCGGGTTCGGTGGGAGACGTGAAGCCGGCTTACCACCTCGATCTGCGTCCCGAGAACCTCATGGCGCTCGCGACCTTCGGGCTCGGGGTCCTCATCATCGTTTCGCGGCCGGTGTGGGTCGGAGCGGCGCGGGGGGCCGCCCGGATCGGGGACAAGGTCGGGCCGGAAAGGTTGTATAAGGTCGGTATCACGGAGCTCAACCGCTTCTCGGACAGGGTACATGGCTACGAGGTGCGGGACCTCAGGAGCCGGGTCGCGTCCATCCTCCTGCCCGCGGGGGTGCTGGTCGGGCTCGCCATCCTCGCGACTCCGACCGTCGGGGTATACCGGGTCGGACCCGTTACGTGGCAGGACGCGCCCCTACTCCTCGCGCTCGTCGCGGTCGCTGTCTCGGCGCTCGCGGCCACCTTCACCCGGAGCCACGTCACGCTCGCCCTCGTCCTCTCCTGCGTGGGCTACGTGCTCGCGGCGGTCTACGCCTTCTTCGGGGCGCCGGACGTGGCTCTCGTGGCGGTGCTTATAGAGACCGTCGTCACCCTGCTGTTCATAACGACCTTGAAGCTCATCCCGTACAAGGTCCTCCATCATCAGGCCGGGCTGTCGATAGAACGGTGGTGGCGAAAGGTGCTCATCTCGGCCGTCGCCGGGGCCGGCGCCTTCGCCGTTTCCTGGGGGTCGCTCTCCCAGCCGGCCGCCGAAAGAAGCGTGGCCGAGGATCTGATCGAGTTGACCCCGGATGCACATGCCAAGGACGTGGTCACCGCGATCCTGGCGGACTTCCGTGGGCTGGATACCCTGGGCGAGGTGACGGTCGTGGCCCTGGTCTTGCTCGGCGTCGCCACGCTCCTCAGAAAGGGGATGCTGCGGTGAGCGCCCCGGCCAAGAAGAGAAAGAGGGTCGCCCCGGAGTACGGGACGACGAGCGTGCTGACAGAGATGGTGGCGAGGCTCCTCCTGCTGCCCACCGTCATCGCCGCCTTCGCCATCCTCGTCAAGGGCTACGCCGAGCCGGGTGACGGCTTCGCCGCCGGGGTCGTCGCGTCCCTTGGAGTCCTGCTTCAGCACCTCGCGCTCGGCCACAGGCAGGCCGAAAAGCTCGCGGTGGTCCGCCACGCCCCGGCCATCGCGGGCGCGGGTCTGGTGTTGGCCCTGCTCGTCGCGACGGTGCCGCTCTTTCTCGGGGAGCCCGTCCTGACCCACTATCCGCGTCCCGGGGGCCACGTGATCTACCTCGGCACGCTTGAGCTCATCACCCCGGTCGTCTTCGACGTGGG
>JADDPY010000588.1 GCA_016781635.1 Rubrobacter sp. | reverse complement strand
CGGCCGACCATGCGCAACTCGGGCAGTTCGGCGAACACCTTGGCCGTAATAGGGGCGTACTGGGTCAGCAGCGCCGAGACCCCTCGCCCGGCGTCGACGACGTCCTCCTCGGTGCGGCACTGAGCTTCCACTACCTCGAGCCCGGCGCCCTCCAGGATACGACGCTCTATGTTCACGTCCCCATAGTCGAAATCCGTTATGAGCACTTTCAAGATCTGAGCGCCCTATGGAGGCCTACGGCTTGCCGACCATTCGGTAAGAAGGGCATCGCACATCACCTTCCCATAATCGGGTACCTCATGCTGTGAGATCCACCTATTGCGACGCAAAAATCAATACTAAACGGACTCGACAGAATGTGTCAATGAGCGATGCACAGCGTTTCTTCTGGTCCCATATGCGTAAGGATATGATTGAAGGTGGCGGTATCGGCACGTAGAGAATAGGGGTCTGCGAGGGGCGAGAGGGCTAGGGAGCGATTCGTGGTGAAGAGAAAGCATGCCCGACTCGGACTGACAAGAGGCTGGATATGAACGGCCTGTCGAAGGCCGCCCCGGCCCTCCGCCTTATGCTCGGACATGCTGCGGACCAGAGTGGAACAGGTAGACGTCCACTCAGACCTCGCCTTCCTCGATGCCGAGCAGGTCGGCTTCGCGGTTCACTCCACCAAGTAACGCTGTACGCCCTCCTCGTTCCAGCCGATGCCGATCCCTGGCGCGTCGGGGACAGAGGCGTGGCCGTCCTCCACCTGCAGGGGTTCTTCCAAGATCGGGTTCGCCCAGTCGACGTACTCCAGCCAGTGGCTCGTCGGGCTAATCGCTAGGAGGTGCGCGCTGATCTCCGGGAACAGGTGGCTGGAGAGTGGGAGACCGGCCGCCTCCGCGAGCGCGGCGGCCCTGAGCCACCCCGTAACCCCACCGATCTTCATGGCGTCCGCCATCGCGTAGTCGGAGGCGCAGGCCTCCACGCTCTTGGCCATGTCGTGAGGCCCCCACCAGTTCTCGCCGATCTGGATCGGGGTCTTCGCCTCGCGCCGGAGGCGCGCGTGGCCGGAGTAGTCG
>JADDPY010000233.1 GCA_016781635.1 Rubrobacter sp. | reverse complement strand
CGGTCAAGCCCAGATACCGCATCCCTTATTTATGACCAGCCCTCAGCTAAATGGTTTCCCTTACTACTAGCGTTTCAGGAGGTGGACCCTCCTTCTGCGCGCGTCAGGAAATCGGCGACCGTCCGGAGGTAGGCCTCGGTCTCCTCCAGGTGGGCTACGTGCGCGCTCTGCTCGAAGACCCGCAGCTCCGAGCCTGGTATGCCGCGGTGGATACTCTCGGCGCAGGCCGGCGTTATCTCGTCGTGGCGTCCCACGGTTATGAGCGTGGGCGCGTCTATCTCGCCGAGACGATCCGTACGGTCCCAGTCTTTCAGGTTGCCGATCACGAAGAACTCGTTGGGACCGTTCATGGTCTCGTAGACGGGGTTGCCCTCAAGGTTGTTAACGGAGCGTAGCAGCGGCTCCGGCAGAGGGTCGAGCCGGCACAGATGGCGCCGGTAGAACTCCATCACGGCGGCTTCGTATTTGGGGTGGTGGAACTCGCCCGACGCTTCGTAGCGGAGCATGGTCTCGTAGACCTCGGGCGGCAGCGCGGCCTTCAAGCGCTCGGCCTCGGCGACGAACTGGGGGATGCTCGCCGAAGTGCTCGCGAGCACCAACCCGACCACGCCCCGCGGGCGGGAGAGCATGTACTCGATGGCGAGCCAGCCACCCCAGGACTGGCCAAGCAGGTGGACCCGCTCGAGCCCGAGAGCATCCCTCACCGCGTCCACCTCGGCCACGAAGCGCTCTATGCGCCACAGGGAGGTGTCGTCGGGTTGGTCCGATCTGCCGCAGCCGAGTTGGTCGTAGAAGACGACCTCGCGGTCCTCCGCCAGCGCCCCGAGCGGATCCAGGTAGTCATGACCGGCGCCGGGCCCGCCATGCAATATTAGTAGCGGCACTCCTCCCTCGCCGGCGCGGCGGTACCAGACCCGGTAACCATCCACCTCAACGAAGCCTTCTTCACCCCTCAAGGTAGCCCCTCCTACAAATCAGAACTGGGCCTTGCTCTTGCGAGATACCATGAAAATCTACAAGCCGGTCGAGGGGTTGCGTGTGGGCCTCCCCACGCGTTGCCTTCTCCTTGCCCGGTCCCGACCCCGCTCCCATAATGCGGCGCAGTGTAGCGCAAGCCGGCCGAGGGCGCCTGATCCAGTACCGGAGCGGTTTGCGAGCCGGCAACTTGGTCTATTATGTTGGACCGTTCAGTTAGGGAAGGAGGAGGGCGTGCAAGAGTTCGCGGGCAGCGTGGACCACGTGATCCCTAGGGACCAAGCGGTCTTCAACTTCGGTCCGGAGATGAAGCCGGTTCTGGAGGTAGACCCCGGCACAATCGTGACCTTCGAGACCCACGACTGTTTCTCGGGCCAGATCCAAACCGAGAGCGACATGGTAACGGAGATAGACTTCTCGAAGGTCAACCCCGCGACGGGCCCGGTGGCCGTCCGCGGGGCGGAGCCCGGGGATAGCCTCATCGTAGAGATCCTGGACATCCGGCCCGGTCCCCAAGGGGTCGCCACGATAATCCCCGGCTACGGCCAGCTTATAGACCTCGTGGAGTCGCCGGTTACAAGGGTGCTCCCCGTCCGGGACGGCCTCGTCCACTTCAACGACGAGATCCGCTTCCCCGCGCGGCCGATGGTCGGCGTTGTCGGGGTGGCGACGGGTGGCGAGGAGATCACCAACGCCATGCCAGGCCAGCACGGCGGCAACCTCGACGACCACATGCACGGGGTAGGAACAAAGATTTACTTCCCCGTCCGCCAACCGGGTGGCATGTTCGGCGTCGGCGACATGCACGCGAGCATGGGGGACGGCGAGATCTGCGGCACGGGTGTCGAGATAGCCGGCGAGGTAACGCTCCGCTTCGATCTGCTCAAGGACAAGCAGGGAGCCTGGCCGGTGAGCGAGACGGAGGACGCCTGGATCACCCACGGCACCGCCGTCGAGTACCCCGACGCCATGCGTGAAGCCTGCCGGGAGGCCGCCTACCTCCTCGCCGGGGAGTGGGGCCTGAGCCTCGAAGAGGCCTTCATCCTCCTGAGCATCCGCGCCGACGTTGGTGTCGCGCAGGCGTGCAAACCCTCCCCGTTTGCCACCATAGCGCGGGTGGTTATGCCGAAGTTGGAGGCCATCCCCGGGCCCTTCGGCCGTTGACGTAGGGAAGACGGCGCCCCGGCCCCCACGACCGGGGCACCCATCTAGCGGAGGTTAGCCCTCGCGTTCGAGCTGCTTCGCCTTTTCGCGCAGGATCTCGATGGCCAGCTCGACCGTCTCCAGGTGGGTGCGCAGGCTCAAGATGGCTGCGCGCAGGGTGAACTTGCCGTCGATCTTCGTCGAGGAGAGGAAGACGCGGCCGTCCCGTTGCACGGCCTCGATCAACCTCCGGTTGAAGGCGTCCGGATCCCCGCGCCTCGGCAGGTACCGGAACGTGACGATCGAGAGATCCGGGGGAGGCCCTACCTCGAACCCTTCTTCGAGGCGCATCCTCTCGTGGAAGTGGCGCGCGAGGAGCAGCTTCTCCTCCAGCGCGGCGCGGAACGGGGCAACCCCGGCTAGCTTCAGGGGCAGCCAGAGCCGCAAAGCCCTGAAGGGGCGGGTAAGCTCGGGTGAGAGGTCCGCTGGGGAGACCTCGTCCCCGGAGGCCAAAGTATCTTTGTCCTGCAGGTAGCTGGCGTCATAGTGGTGGGCCTCCAGAAGGCGTTCGCCCTCCCTGACCAGGACGGCACCGCTGCCGAACGGCAGGAACAGGCCCTTGTGCGGATCTAGTACGACCGAGTCCGAACGCTCTATCCCCTTGAGTATCTGCTCTCCGTGTCCCGTGAGTGCGAAAGGCGCCCCGTAAGCGCCATCCACGTGCAGCCAGAGCCCGCGGCGGCGGGCGATGTCGGCAAGATCGGCTAGGGGATCGACAGCTCCCGTGTCCGTGGTGCCCGCGGTCGCCGCGATCAGCCAAGGATAGAGGCCCGCCTTTGCGTCGCCTTTGACCGCCTCTTCGAGGACCTCGGGCCGTATGCGATGCCGCCCGTCGAGGGGGACGAAACGCTTGACCGACTCCTTGAGGCCCGCGATGCGCAACGCTTTGTCGATCGCGTGGTGGCTCTGTGCGCTGAGGTAAACGACTGCCCGGCCGTAATCCCTTGCCTTCAGATCGTGGGCCTCCCTGGCCGTCACGATCCCGACGAGGCTGGCTATGCTCCCGCCGCTGGTGAGATCTCCGGCCGACGTTGGCGGGTACCCCAGGAGGTCTGCCATCCACCTCAGCAGCATTCGCTCCATACGGACCGCCCCGGGCGAGGCAAAGTACAACCCGGAGTACCGGTTGGTGACCGCGGCCACGTAGTCGGCCAGGGCCGAAGCGTAGAGGTTGCTGCCCGGAATGTAAGCCAAGTGGCCCGCCGATCCAACGTTCACCCCTCTTTGGATCACGCCGCGGTCAAGCAATCCCAGTACCTCGTCCGGGTCCGTCGGCCCCTCCGAGATCTGCGAGTCGTACAGGGCGCTATCCCAGCCTTCGGACATTACGAAGGCTGGCCTCCCATCAATAGCCTCGAGGAAACTGTCGGCGTAAGCGATGACCTTATCCTTCAGGCGAACGCGTTCTCCGACGTCTGGATCCAAGGGCCTGGCCTGCAACTCGAGCTGTCTTATCCTTTCTTCGTAGCTCTTCTGGTCTGCGGCGCTCGACCCGTCCATCTTGCTCCTCTGGCTAACCTCGATTCGTCCCCAGGGTAGCGCACGCCGTGGTAGGACGCATAGAGCAGGTCGCGTGTTACTCCTTGTTGGCCGAAGCTCGTCGAAGGGGATGGCCTAGAGCCCCGATACTATCTCGAGCGGCGTTCTTATACGTGTAGCGGGCGGGTTCGCCCCGCCTCGTATACTCCTCGTATCGTTTCGAGGGGTATATTGTCTGGCGCCCGGTGGTCTGCTAACCTAGCCGGCTTAGGGAGAATCCAGGAACAGAAAGTGGGACGCAGGGGTAAAGCCGGATCGGTGGCCCGCAAGCCTCCTGGCTTCGGGAGATCCGTCGTACCGTGCGCCGGGGTTCGCGTGAAAGGAGAAGATCACCGTGTCACCCCTAACCGTCATAGCCAAGCTGAAAGCCAAGAGTGGCTCCGAGGAGCGGCTCTACGAGGTGCTTCGGGGTCTCCTCGTCGAACCTACCCGCGCCGAGGAGGGTGCATAAACTACGATATGCACCGCTCGGTCGAAGACCCGAGCATCTTTATGTTCTACGAGAACTGGGAGAGCCGACCGCTCTGGGAGCGCCACATGGAATCCCCGCACCTGCAAGAATTCTCGAGCAAGCAAGAAGAGCTGACCGAGACTTGGGACCTGTTCGTGGGCGAGAAGGTTTAGCGGCTCCCGGCTCGCAACGGCCGTGGAAGCGATGCAGCGGGGACCCTCGGGGCGGTATCTCGGGTGTGATGGTGGCGCGACTAGCTCGTCCCTCGGTGTGGGAGGCTCCGTAGGGAATCGAACGTCGCGCCGACTATTCGAGGAGGAGGCGCAGTGAAGATCAGGTTCTACGCCCACGCCAGCTTTCGGCTCGAGGCCGACGGGCTCGCCGTCATCACCGACCCCTACACACCAGGCCTGCAAGTCTCCGGCTTCGACCCG
>JADDPY010000140.1 GCA_016781635.1 Rubrobacter sp. | reverse complement strand
CAGATATGGAGCTTTTCCGGCCATGGCGACCGAACGCACTTTCTCGATCATCAAACCCGACGCGACCCGCCGCAATCTCACCGGCGCGATCACCAAGATGCTCGAAGATTCCGGCCTCCGAGTCGTCGCTTCCAAGCGCATCCGGATGACGCGCGAGCAAGCCGAAGGCTTTTACGGCGTCCATCGGGAGCGCCCTTTCTTCAACGACCTCGTGACCTTCATGATCTCGGGCCCGGTGGTTGTTCAGGTGCTCGAAGGGGAGAACGCCGTTGCCCGCAACCGAGAAGTGATGGGTGCGACGAACCCCGCCAATGCCGAGGAAGGCACCATCCGCAAGACGCACGCAGAGTCGATCGAGGCCAATTCGGTGCACGGCTCCGACAGCCTCGAAAACGCGAAAACCGAAATCGACTACTTCTTCAAGGCGGACGAAATCGTCGGCTGATCAGCCTGCCGAAGCGCTCGGCAGAAATTGTCGAGCGCTTCGGGGTAGATCCTGTGCTCCTCTTCGAGCACGCGTGCGGCAAGGCTTTCGGGCGTATCGCGGCCCCGGATCTTGACCTTGGACTGCGCGATCACAGGCCCGTCATCCAGCTCCTCCGTGACGACATGAACTGAGCAGCCGGCATAATCCTCCCCTGCCAATAGGGCACGACGGTGCGTGTCGAGGCCTTTAAATGCGGGCAGCAGCGAGGGATGGATGTTGAGGATCCTTCCCTCCCAGGCGCGAATGAACTCGGGTGACAAGAGTCGCATATAGCCGGCGAGCGCGACCACCTCGACTCCGTGGCGGCCAAGTTCGGCGCTCACCAGCCGGTCGAACTCGGCCCGGTCGCGGCCGACGTGGCTCATCGCCCACGTCTTGATGCCGAACCTGCGCGCCAGCACCAGGCCCCGTGCTTCGGGCACGTTCGAGGCGACAAGCACGAGCTCATAGGCGGGGTCCGCGATGCGCTTGTATTCGGCAAGCGCTTGCATGTTGGAGCCACGGCCCGAGATCAGCACCCCGACCGGAACCTTGTCAGCCATCATGCGTGGCCGACCAGTGCGACCGGGCGCACCAGATCTCCTGGCTCCCGGA
>JADDPY010000112.1 GCA_016781635.1 Rubrobacter sp. | reverse complement strand
CGAGCAGGATCCTGAAGCGAGAGCGGCATGGTGGCAAGCGGTCACCGAGCTTAACCTCGACAAGCTCGTCTTTATCGACGAAGCAGGAACCCACACCGCAATGACTCGCACTCATGCTCGCGCACCCAAAGGTCAGCGCGCTTACGGCACCGTACCTCGAAACCGGGGTGGCAACCTCACGCTGCTTGCGGCGCTCTCGAAAGAGCGGCTTCAAGCCGAGTGGCTGATCGAGGGCAGTGTTGACGGTGACGTCTTCGTCACCTGGCTCGAGCATGTCTTACTTCCGACGCTCACCCCAGGCCATATCGTCGTTATGGATAACCTCAGGGCGCACTACCGTAAGGAGGTGCGCGCACTTGTCGAAGCGCGTGGCTGCGGCTTGCTCTACCTGCCACCTTATTCGCCCGACTTTTCGCCCATAGAGCTTGCCTTCTCGAAGCTCAAGGGACAGCTCAAGTCCCTTGCTGCCCGGACCAAGCAGGCGCTTGCTGACGCCGTTGCTGAGGCGTGCCGTACCGTCAGTTCAACGGATGTCGTGGGCTGGTTCAGGCACTGCGGTTACGACCTTCAGTAGTTATGCAACTGGCTGTAGGCTCACGTTAACTCCGCGGCAACTCAAGGCTCGTGTTAAGGTTGGCGACTTGTGACGAGCAATCTCTACAAACGCCACCGCTTCCCGGTAGAGATCATCAGCCACTGTGTTTGGCTCTATCACCGCTTCGACATGTCGTTTCGAGCAGTCGAAGAACTGCTGTTCGAGCGGGGCGTCGTGCTGAGCTACGAGACAGTGAGGCGCTGGCGCGTCAAGTTCGGCAGCGAGTATGCCAGGCGGCTGAAGCGTCGCCGGGCACAGCCAGGGGACAAGTGGCACCTCGACGAGGTGTTCCTGAATATCGGCGGAGAAAGGCGCTACCTCTGGCGAGCGGTCGATCAAGTGGGCAACACCCTCGACATCCTGGTCACAAAGAAACGCGACAAGCGTGCGGCCAAGCGTTTCTTGCGTAAACTGCTGCGGGACAACGCTAAGCCAAGGGTGGTCGTGACCGATAAG
>JADDPY010000342.1 GCA_016781635.1 Rubrobacter sp. | reverse complement strand
AGGAGAGGTGAAGATGGGGCCTGAGTATTACCTCGAGAGGTTTAGGGGCTGGCTCAAGGCCAACCTGTTGCCCGCGGCCGTGTTGATAGGCATAATCCTGGCGGTCGGGTTCTGGTTTGCCGCCCCGGTCTTCCACGGGCTGCTTATAGGCTTTTACGCCAACTTCTCCTTCTGGCTCCTCGTATTGCTCGGGATCGTCGTGGTCGTCTTCCTGTTCAGCCGCGGTTATCGGCGGCCCGCGCTGGCGGCGACGGGGGCTTGGATCGCGCTTCTGTTCTTCTTCCTGATCTTCGGAGGTGCCTTGGAGCAGGTACGCTTCTACGACTCCCTGGAGGCCGAATCGGTACCGGAGATACCGGAGACCGAAGGCGTCCGGTTTCTGCCTCTCGAGGTCGCATCCCGCGCCGCCCAGAACCGCGCCAACGAGCCCCGCGTGGCTCTAGGCGACTTCGAGCCGCTCGAGAGGGAGCCGGGCGAGCCCCTGGGCTACGTCGCCCCCCGCGTGCCGAACGGCGGCTTCAACGTCTTTACCTACGAGCAGCAGGGCGTCTCGGTCGTGGACGGGGAGGGCGAGGTCGAGACCCTTCGCGAGCCGTTCAAGTACGGCGAGGGGATGTCCATAACGGACAACGTGAACTGGAAGCTCATACAAGAGCGTTTCTGGGTCGACCTTACCGATCCCTACTACTCGGTGGACGGCGAAGAGGTTCTGATGCTCGTCCCCTACCTCAAGTACCGCCTCTCGTTCCCGGTGACCATCCCCTACTGGGCGGGCACGTTCGTCGTGCATCCGGACGGCGAGATAGAAGACTTGACGCGCGGGGAGATCATCGCCGACGAGCGCTTCGCCAACGAGCGGCTCTATCCCGGAGATCTCGCGCGCCGCGCCGCCGAGTCCCTGGCCTACCAGAACGGCATCTGGAACGCCTGGGTGACGCGCCGGGATGTTCCCCAGATCCCGGACATAGACAACACCGACAACGAGATGCCCTACCTCCTGCCCGGCGGGGAAGGCCCGGTCTGGTTTACGGCGCTGGAGCCCTACGGCCCGTCGAACGCGACCTACACCATGCTCTATACCGACGCGCACACGGGGGAGTACAGGATCCACAAACGCCCCCTGGATTCCGCCCTGCTCGGCCCGAACCGCTCCTTCGGGTTCGTCACCAACGCGTACCCGGACTTCCAGTGGTACCGGCCCGACGCCGGCGGCGGAACCGGTAGCATCATCTCCCTGGAGCCCCGCCCCGTGGTCCGGAGAGACCCCGAAACAGATCAGAGCGTCCTCTACTGGATGCTCTCCGTTACCACTCGGGACAGCCCCGGCGTCAACCTGACCGCCTTCGTGGACTCGCGCGACGGCGCCGTCACCGGCCTGCGCTCTTACGAGGAGGTCCTCGCCTTCGCCCGCGGCGAAGAGGTAGCGGGCGCGGAGGTGCGGGAGGGAGGCGCTGCCCCGGAATCCGAGACGCCACAGGAAGGCCCACCCCCCGAAGGCGGCGAAGCCCCGGCAGGGGGCCCATCCCCCGAAGACCTGAGCGACGAGGAGCTCATACAACTCCTTCGCGAGGCCGCCGAACGCCTCGAAGAGGAGCCGCAGCCGACCGAACCCGCCGCGCCTTAAAGGTCTGCCGCCCCCCGTCTCTCGCAAGCACGGGGGGTAGAGCCGAATCGTCTCGAACAGAAGGACGCTCGGTCTGCTCGTGGTCCTTCCGTTCGAGACAGCGGCAGGCTACGGAGAGCCGGCGTTGGTGGGGGTGCATTGGGTCAACCGTCCGCAACGCGGCAGAGGTTGGATGCTCTCGCTGATCGTCTTCAACAAAACACCGACTTTTGGGATGGCCCACCGGGTTGCGGGGACTTGAACGGAGGTTGTCAAAAGCGCAACGAAGGGTACTTTACGATGCTTCTCTAACCCTACGGAGGGTGTTTGTGGCCGGTTCCCCCAAACAAGTACGCTTTTTCTTGACACGGTTTGTCACTTATGGAACAGTAGGGTGACCTTTCAGGGTTGGGTAAGGGGGCAAGTCCAAGCTTTTGTATGCTGGGCCATCCAAAACGGCTATCGAACGACCTTATAGTCTCGGGTTGCACCTGCTTCAGGTCTTTATAGGTATGCTCGTTGTATCCATGGTCTTGCTCTTGTTTATGGGTGAGGAAGCTCGTGCGCAGGAGCAAGTAGAAGAGCAGTACTCCTCCTTTACTACCGAGGTCACGACGACCGAGTTCTGGATGGAAGAATGGCAAGCGACGGACGAGCCGGCGCCGATCGAGGTCCAAGAGGTACAGCCGGACCTGGTAGCGGACCAGTACGAGCCCGAGGCAAGCATCGAGCCGGAGCCTGCTCCCGAGACGCCCGTCGAGAACCAGTACGGCCCGGACGCAGGTGCCACACCCGAACCGGCACCTGTTCCCAACACGCCCGTTGAGGACCAGTACGATCCGGGGTCGGGCGCCGAGCCTGTTCCTGTACCAGAGCCCGCTCCCGCACCGAACCCCGCCCCCGAGCCTGTACCCGCCCCGACGCCCGAGCCAGCACCGGAACCAGAACCTGTCCCGGTGCCCGCGCCCGAGCCACCCGGCCAGTACGAGCCCGACCCCGGTACTCAAGCTCCCGTCCCGGAAACCCCTGTTGAGGATCAGTACGATCCCGGCGCGGGTGGCGCGGTCCCACCCCCTGCGGCACCCACCGATGGGCAACCGCCCGCGGAGGGGCCTCCGGTGGAAGAGCCGGCCGTACAAGAAGAGCTGGGGGTCGAGCCTGCCCCTGCTCCTACGGAGCCCATAGCCCCCCGCCGCTCGACGCTCGGGCCTCGGAGTCGCCCGGCGTCCCCGCGCCGGAGGAGGATGTCTTCGTACCTGCGTGGGCCTCCTCCCTGGGGGCTGCAATCTCTGACGCGACGGCGAGCCTGACCGGTGCTGTCTTCGGCACTTTCGAGGCCTTCGCGAACCCGCCCGACCCGGGGCCGACGCTCGGCGGTTTTTGGGATCTGGTCGGTGCTTCGCTGACCGAATCTTTCTTCGGGGGGCAGCCGGATCAAGGCGTACTCGACGACGTACGAGAGGGCGCCGCAACGTCTACGCCCGGGTCGCAAAATTCCCCGGAGAACGTGCCGCAGCCGTTCCCTGCCGGTACGTCGCCCCCGGGCGTCTCTCAAGCTGCTTCGTCCGGCGGTGGCATAAGCGCTGGTGGGGGTGGCCCGCTGCTCCTGCTGTGTGTGCTGATCTCCGTCGCATTACTCGCGCGATGGGAGGGCAGGCTCTCGTGGCTCCGCTTCCTATCTCCGGTGGCGTACTCTGCCCCGCGGCGGGCCCTGGAACGTCCCGGCTAGTTTCCCCTCCCCGGGGATCCTTCTAGCGTGGCCCCGCGCCTTTTTCGGCGCGCCCCGTAGACCCACTCGACGCCCAACCGTGTGTCAGCATGCCTGCTGCGCTCGAGGTGTCCGAAGGCTGGGGTCCCCCAAGAACGGAAGGTAACTAGCGGTCCTGGTACGTCTGCACGCGCCGCTCTAGGGGCCGCACCACCGAAGGGGATCTTCGTGAACGAACAAAGAATGGCGTGCCAGACGCGCGCCGGTACGGCGCGTGTCTGGGCGATGAGGCTTCTGGCGGCGGTTATTCTAGCGGCCGTGGCTGTCGCGCTGGCGGCGGGCCGAGCGGATGCACAGGAGTCTTTCGCCGCGGACAGCGATGGCTACGTGCCCACCTACTACTCGTGCTTTGCGGGCGGCGGGGTCGGCTACTACAGCTGGTACAACGACGGCTACACCACCTACGGGGAGGTCACCGTCGACTCGTGCCTCATGGACAGCCTCGGGGCGGGGCCGGCCGACTACGATCGTGTGCTGGCACACGAGCAAGGGCACGCCGCGGGCCTCGGCCACAGCAGCGATCCCAACGACATCATGTACCCGTACCACACCTTCGTCGCGGCGGAAGTGCCAGCGGTCGAGGAACCCGTGATCGAGGAGCCGATGGTGGAAACACCGGTAGCGCAAGAACCGGTGATCGAGGAGCCGGTTGCCGAGTACGACGAAGGGGTGCTGGAGATCCAGCAGGCGCCGGTGCAAGAGCTGCCGGCCACCGGCGGACATCGCGCAGCGTCCGACGGCAGCGAAACAGTAACGGTGGAGAGCGGTGACACCTTGTCCGGCATCGCCGAGGAGATCTTCGGTGACGCTGGGCAGTGGGGAACCCTTTTCGAGGCCAACCAGGACCAGATCTCCGACCCCGACCTGATCTTCCCCGAACAAGCCCTGCTCGTGAAGGCGGAGGAGACGACCGCTCCCACCCCCGCCGTAGCCCCCGAACCGATACAAAACGAAGACGCCGCGGCAGAAACCGAAGAACCCGCCGACACCACGCAGGCGGACGCCTATCAGTACGAGCAGCCGTCGATTCCTGCCCCGCAGGAGCAGGCCTCCGGAGAAGCGGCCCCCGGGAACTCGTTCTCCGAGCCCCAAGAGGAAGAAGAGTTAGCCCTCGAAGAAGCCACCCCGAGCGGCACCGCGATGAACCTGACCGTCCCGGCCCTCGGCATCTCCGGCGTCCCCGTGATCGACGAGAACTCCGAGGCCGCCCTCA
>JADDPY010000626.1 GCA_016781635.1 Rubrobacter sp. | reverse complement strand
TGGACGAGCCCGGCGGCCGGCTTCCTCCTCCGCACCGCCATCTCCAGGGCGTCGACGACGAGCTCGGTTCTGGGGTGGCCTGCCATCGACCAGCCGACGATCCGCCTTGAGTAGACGTCGAGCACGAAGGCGAGGTGGAGGAAGCCCTCGTCCGCCTCGACGTAGGTAGTCCAGTCGAAAAAACCCGCTCATCGTCGAGTCCTTTGATAAGTAGGGAAGAGTCCTTTGATAAGTAGGGAAACTAGGGAAAGCTAAACTTTGCCGAGGGTGTGGTTCATGAGGTCTACCGTTTTCAGAAACGCCAAGACGGGTCCTGTCAGCGGTACGTCTTGGCGGCGCATAGCGGCTATGTGTCGCTGAAGACTTGGACCGTCATCGCTTACTACTTCTAGAACACACAATCTTCCCGCCTTTTCGGCTCGAGTAACCGCTTGCCGGGGCAACAAGGAAACTCCCAGGCGATGCTCCACCATCCTCTTCGCCGCCTCGATGTTGTCCAGCTCGATCATTTTAGGTTCTTGCACTCCTTCGCCTTGAAAAAGGGCCTTCGTAAGCTCGAAGTTGCTCGAGGCTCGATCAAAGAGTATCAAGTGCTCCTGTTCCAGGTCGGCCAGGTTCACCCGCTCCTTATTGGCAAAGCGGTGCTGCGGATGCACCGCTAAAACCAGACTTTCTTCGTAAAGGGGCAGGTTCACTATCTCTGGGTTGCACAGTGCTCGTGCCAAACCGATCTGCACTTCCTCCCTCAACACCATCTCGAGGACTTCCGTCGAGTGGCCAGTATGCACCGAGATCGAGACACCAGGATGAGTAGAAGTAAACTCTTGCAGGATGGGCGGCAGCGTGTAGGTGCTGACCCTCGGTAGAGCCCCGAGCCTGAGATGCCCGCTTGTGCCCTCCCGCAGCTCCCTGAGACGCTGCTTGCCGTTGTCGATGCTTGCCACGCAACGCTCGGCGTACGGCAGAAACTCGCTTCCGGCCTCCGTAAGTCGCATCCCCGACTTGGAACGCACGAACAGTTGGTCTCCCAGTTCATCTTCGAGG
>JADDPY010000499.1:642-1055 GCA_016781635.1 Rubrobacter sp. | reverse complement strand
CCCGGATTCCCCCATCGGCCGCGACGACTCGGAGAACGTGGAGATCCGCCGTTTCGGCGAGCCCACCGAGTTCTCCTTCGAGCCGAAGGACCACGTGGAGCTCGGCGAAGCTCTACGGATCATCGACTTCGACGCGGGCGCGAAGACGACGGGCAGCAAGTTCTACTTTTTGCGCGGGGACGCCGTGCTCCTGGAACTCGGGCTCGTAAGGTACGCGCTGGACATCCTCATGGAGAAAGGATACGAGCCCACCATTACCCCGGACCTCGCGCGCGACGAGGCGCTCGTCGGGACAGGCTTCAGCCCGCGCGGGCCGGAGACCCAGATCTACTCCGTCGAAGACTCCGACCTCTCGCTCATAGCGACCGCCGAGATCACGCTTGCAGGCTCCCTGGCCGACGAGATCCTGGCCG
>JADDPY010000499.1:0-478 GCA_016781635.1 Rubrobacter sp. | reverse complement strand
ATGGTCGGCATAGAGGAGCGCATCTTCCAGGGCCTCGGCCTCCCGTACCGGGTCGTGGACATCTGCACCGGCGACCTCGGGGGCGCGGCCTACCGTAAATACGACCTCGAAGCCTGGATGCCCGGCCGCGACGCCTACGGCGAGGTCACCAGCACCTCCAACACCACCGACTACCAGGCCAGAAGGCTCAAGATCCGGTATAGGCAAGACGGAGGCCGCCCCCAGCTTCTCCACACCCTCAACGGCACCGCGCTCGCCATCAGTCGCGTCCTCATAGCCCTCCTGGAGAATTACCAGCGCGAGGACGGTTCGGTCGAACTCCCCGAAGCTCTCGTCCCCTATATCGGTAAGAAGGAGATCACACCCGCCAAGTAAACCAAGTAGTGGACCAACCTTACAATATGCCGTGATGGGTAGGCTGAGAAGGCTGCTCCGTATGGCGAGGATGGTGAATGTTCACGAGGCCAAGACCCACCTT
>JADDPY010000186.1 GCA_016781635.1 Rubrobacter sp. | reverse complement strand
TTGATTGACATCATGTGTACACTACCAACATAGAGCGCCTCTTCTCGCCAGACATTCACTTCGGCCTCTCCGCATCAGATCCAATCTTTTACGACCCAAGTCCTGTACTGGTATCCATCTCTGATTCACTAGGCCGGTACGTTTTCCTCGTGCATGGCCATTCCATATCTCATCCTACACAATAGTGAATAGTTGCCAACACGACCCGTTGACATAGCAACACGTTCCTAACCCGATCCTAGCAAAAGGGGAGGTGCTCCCACGTCACACAGCTTGGCCACCAATCATGCACGACCGAAGTAAGAATCATGATTCCATCGTCCAGTTAAACCATAGTACAAGGAACATCAGCATGAGTATCCGAAGCTTTCCTGGATTCCGTCGCCTACTCACTGGGCTTGCCATGATAGCCCTGATGCTAGGTTCGGCTATGCCTGTCGCTGCCGCTGCGCCATCGAACGACGATATTGCCAACGCGACAGTGGTCAGTGCGTTACCGTTCACCGACCAAATCAATACACTAGAAGCGACATGGGCCCCAAGCGATCCAGAGGACTGCCATAATAAGGGCTCCGTGTGGTACACGTTTACGCCTAGTGCGACCATGTCGATTTACGCGTACACATTCGGGAGCAACTATGACACTACTTTAGGGGTATATTCAGCCGATGGGCTTACGCTGATCGACTGTAACGATGATACAAGTGGCCTGCAGTCCCAAGTAGTATTCGAGGCCAGTGGCGGCATGACGTACTACTTCCTGGTCGGATACTGCTGTGGTACTGGTTCCTTTGGTAGCGACGGAGGGGGTGGCGGCGGTGGCGGCGGTGCCGGCGTTGCCGGCGGTTTCGGTGACCTCGTCTTCTCCGTTTCCGAGACTGCGCCGCCACTCCCAGGTGATGGCGGTGGCGATTGTGGCGGCGATGGCGGTGCCGATT
>JADDPY010000300.1 GCA_016781635.1 Rubrobacter sp. | reverse complement strand
CTTCGCGCGTTTACGGCATCACAGTCCCAAGGCGAGTCGTGCACGAAGTGATGCAGCTTCTGTCTGTTGGCCCCGGGCACGAGCGAGGACAACACAGTCAGGGTCTTGTTGTGTTCCCTCGGCAGCAAGAGCCCGATCAGGTACTGCCGGAATGCCTGCCGCTCCGAGACCCGGCAGTACAGGTCATCGAACTGTACACAGAACCGGTCGATCGCCTGCACCGTTGGGTTTGTTGACTTGCGAGGGGTAGCCATAGGACACCTCCTAACTGCAGCCGACAGCTGCAGCAGTCCCCGTGCCCTAACCTGACCAACCAGCGATGTGGGAGCTGTGCAGCAATTATACGCCACGCGCGCCGTGACCTCCGGGGAGTCGTGTGAGCAGGAGTCGGCGTGCCCAGGTCGGTGCGGATAGCCACTGCTGGTATGGTCCCGGATGATGTCATTCGCAACGAGCGAGGTTGGGCGCATGCTCGGTCACCTTCCTGTCCATACACGTGCGACCGAGCATGCGCCGCGCGCCACGGCATCAGTCCTGCATCTAGGGGGCGGATAGTGCCAGGTGTGCGCGACCGTGCGCCTGGCGCGCTCCTATCGGCGAAGACGAAGTAGATCGTGGCATTGTGCCGCCTGGATCAGGGATTTTCTGTTGAACACCCGCGTTGACTTCTGTGCCGGGGCTGGGCGCCGTGCTCGGTGGGTGGTGGCCTCCCGATGACCGCGACGTACTGGTTTCTGATCGCCGGCGCGCTGCTGGTGAGCATCGCGTTCACCTCGCCGCTGCTTGCCCGCTTCCCGATCTCCACCTCGAACATCTATCTGCTCGTCGGGTTGATTATGGGGCCGGGCGTCGTCGGGCTGGTGTCGTGGGACGCGGTGCGGGAGGCACGTCTGTTGGAGCACCTGACCGAGATCGCGGTGATCGTCTCGCTGTTCACGGTCGGACTGAACATCCGGCGGTCGCCGGGCGACCGGGGCTGGCTCCTGCCGCTCCGGCTCGCGAGCCTTACGATGGTGGTCACGATCGTGGCAATCGCGCT
>JADDPY010000558.1 GCA_016781635.1 Rubrobacter sp. | reverse complement strand
CTTCTCCGGCCTCCAGGAAGAACCCCTCCAGGCCCCCGGGGCTGACGACCGCGAGGATCCTGCTGGGCGCCTCGCCCACGTTCTTGAAGGTGTGCAGGACGCCCCTGGGGAGGTAGGCCGACGACCCCGCGCCCGCCCTGGTGATCTGGTCGCCGACCAGGAAATCCACCTCCCCCTCGAGGACGTACAGTGTCTCGTCCTCGTTGGCGTGCAGATGGGGCGGTGGTCCGCCTTCGGGTGGTGTCGTTTCCTCCAACAAGGAATAGGCCCCGCCGGTCTCCTCGCTGGAGACCTTTACGGTGATAAGGTCGCCCACCAGCCACACCGACCTCCCCTCGCCCGGCATGTTTATCTTCGCCTCCGCCACGTTACCCCTTTCGCTCTCCCCATCATCGATGATGTACGCGATGCCACGAACCTATCCGACGCTGCGGAGGTGGGCAAGGGGTGGGGGCCGCCGGGTTGCGCTCGGAGCGTGGGGGCGGGATAGAATTATGGGCGTCGGTGCGGTTCGGGATTGCGGGTCGACCCTTTGCGAGAGTTTGTAGCGGATCTGAAGAGCATCCTGGGCTCTGGTGCCCTCAAACGGGTGGGGCGCAAGGTGTACGAAGACGACTGCCTGGGGCTCGCGGGACAGCTGGCCTACTTTCTCTTGCTCTCGCTGTTCCCGTTCCTCATGTTCCTGGTTGCCTTGGCGGGCCTCGTGATGGACGACCCCGAGTCGGCCCTTGGGACACTGACCGAACGGCTGGGAGGCTTGCTGCCCGAGGACGCCGTACGGTTACTCGCGGACTATATCGACCGGACGCTCCGGGGCGCGGGCCCCGGAGTGCTCCTCTTTGGCATCCTCGCCACCCTCTGGTCGGGATTGGCAGCCTCCGATGCCGTTATCAAGGCCAACAATCGGGCCTACGGTTTGCGGGAGACGCGCCCCTTCTGGAAGCTATGGGGACTCTCCGTCCTGATGATCTTCGGATTGGTGCTCGTGGTAACAAGCCTTACCCTGACGGCCTTCGGCCCCGAGGTGGGTAGTTACGTTCGACAGTTGACCGGTCTCCCTGAAGTCTTCCTCGAGTTGTGGAGCGTCCTGCGTTGGGCTTTGGCCTTCCTCGTCGTGACCCTCGCCCATGCCGTCCTCTACTACTTGGCTCCGAACGCCCGCATACACTTCAAGTGGATCACCCCGGGAGGGGTCGCGGCCACGGTCCTCATCCTCGTCTCCAGCGTGGCACTTAGCCTGTACGTGACCAACGTTGGCCGCTACGACCGAATCTACGGCCAGGCCGGGGCCATCGTGGTGCTGATGCTCTGGCTGTACGTCACGGGGCTCATGGTGCTCGTCGGGGCGGAGATGAACGCCGTGTTAGCCCGCATGGCCGAGGAGAAGAAGGGCGTCCGGCTGGTGAAGCCGGAGACCCCGGCGGGCGAGTCAGACGCTTGACAGAGCGAGGGTTGATCCTGCCCTCTGCGGCACCCGAAAGCTTACGAAACCGCCGAGGCCGAGTACGCTCGGGAGGTCCGTACGGTCTCGCCAGAGGAACACCACCGATTCCGGCCGTAGTTCGAAACGGAGTACGTGCGATCGAGTATGGTATCAAGACGGTAGCTTGAGTAGAAACATGACCATACGAGGATACAGCCCCGGAGCCGCATCTTGCGCGTAGTCGCCCTCGCGGGCGGTGTCGGTGGGGCGAAGCTTGCGGCGGGGCTGGAGGCCGTACTGGAGCCGGGCGAACTCTCCGTCGTCATTAATACCGCCGACGACTTCGACCTCTGGGGGCTTCGCGTCTGCCCGGATCTCGACACCATGATGTACACCCTCGCGGGCCTCGCAAACTCCGAGACGGGCTGGGGCATAAGGGAAGAGTCTTTCGACGCCCTCGCCATGATCTCCGCCTACGGCGAGGATGCATGGTTCAAGCTCGGCGACAGGGACCTCGCGACGCACGTCCTACGCACGCAACGCCTCCGCGCGGGCAAGAGCCTGACGGAGGTCACCGCCGCTCTGGCGGGGGCGCTCGGGGTGCGTAGCTCGCTACTCCCGATGTGCGACGAGCCCGTCGCGACGGCGGTGAAGACCCCGGAAGGCCTCCTGGAGTTCCAGGAGTACTTTGTTCGGCGGGGGCAGAGGGACGAAGTGCTCGGGGTGGAACTCCGCGGTATCGGGGAGGCCCGCGTGCCGGACGGGGTGGCGAGCGCCCTTACGGCGGCGGACGCGATCGTCTTCTGCCCCTCCAACCCGATCGTGAGCATCGGGCCCATACTCGCGGTCCCCGGGATGCGCGAGGCCCTGGTGAGCTTTTCCGCGCCAAAGGTCGCTGTCAGCCCGATCGTCGGCGGCAAGGCGCTCAAAGGCCCCGCGGACGAGATGATGCGCACCCTCGGATACGAGGTCTCGGCGCTCGGCGTCGCCGGGATGTATGAGGAGCTTGCGACCGGGTTCGTCATCGATCGCTCCGACGCGGAGGAGGGGCCCGAAATAGAGACGCTAGGCATGCGCGTCCTCACCACCGACGCCGTGATGCGCGACGAAGATGACCGCGCACGCCTCGGGCGCGAGGTCCTAAAGCTCTGCTCCGATCTGGGGGCGCGATGAGCCTCTACGCCGTGGTCCCCGTGAAGGATCTGGCCGGGGCGAAGAGCCGTCTCGGACCGGCGCTCGACCCCGAAGGCAGGGCCGCCCTCACGCTGACCATGATGCGGAACGTCCTCTCGGCGCTCCGGGAAGCGGGGGTGGAGCGAACCTACGTCGTAAGCCCCGACCGCGAAGTCCTCGACGCCGCCGAAACCTCTGGTGCGTCGCCGCTCCTTCAGAGGAGCCGGGGCATGAACCCGGCACTGGAGGAAGCTCGCGAGAAGGCAGTTGCGGACGGGGCGACGTCGCTCCTGGTCTTCCCCGCCGACCTCCCGCTCCTCAGGGCACCGGACGTCGAGATGATCGTTGAGGCCGGGGACGGGGGGGAGGGGAAGCTCGTGGCCGTCGCCCCGGACGCCGCCGGTAAAGGGACGAATGCCCTGCTCCTGAGCCCGCCGGATGCGTTACCTTTCCTCTTCGGCGAGGACAGCTTCGGAGTGCACCTCGCCGCGGCCCGCGAGCGCGGGGTGGAGGTGCGCGTCGTCGAACGGCCCAACCTCGGCTTCGACCTCGACACCGCGGACGACCTGCGACGTCTCGCTGCTCCCGCCGCAGCGTACCCCCCTCAGGATGCCCCGGGTGAGCTACGGGTGATGCCGGTGTCGGGCTTCCCCGAGGTGCGCTCCGGGGAGGACCTGCCCGATCTCCTCGCGAGATCCCTCGGCGACGACCTGCGCGCCGGGGACGTCGTGGTAGTGACGCATAAGGTCATCAGCAAGGCCGAGGGGCGTCTGGTAGATCTACGAACGGTCGAGCCCTCCACCCTCGCCAAGGGTTTCGGCTCCCGTTTCGAGAAGGACCCGCGTCAGATCGAGGTGGTCCTCAGGGAGAGCCGGCGCATCGTGCGCATGGAGCGCGGCGTCATCATCTCCGAAACCCACCACGGCTTCGTCTGCGCCAACGCCGGCGTGGACGCCTCCAACGTTCCCGGCGAGGACGTTGTCTGCCTCCTCCCCCTCGACCCCGACGCCTCCGCCGCCCGCATCCGGGACGCCCTCGTGGCACGGGCCGGGGTCGACGTCGCCGTCGTCGTCTCCGACTCGTTCGGCCGCCCCTGGCGCAACGGCATCACGGACGTCGCCATCGGTGTTGCCGGCATGAATCCCCTCGCCGACTACCGCGGGGGCTTCGACCCTCACGGCCACCCCCTCACCGCGAGCATCCTCGCCGTCGCCGACGAACTCGCCGCCGCCGCCGAGCTCGTGATGGGGAAGACGGACGGCATACCCGTCGCCGTCGTGCGTGGCTACGGGTACGGCAGGGGGGACGGGACCGGTAAGGATCTCCTCATGGCGCCCGAGAAGGATATGTTCAGGTAGTTACAATAAAGGCAAAAAGTGCTCCTTTTGGGCCGTTTTGTCCATGCTTTGCAAGGAATTTTCGTAAATCCGACAGAAAATGTCGTATTTGACGTTGACGCTCTGAGGGGCGTTGCCTAGTATCTGTTTCGTGGCTTTGCAAGGTACACAAGAAGGCGCTCAGGGAAGAACCAAGGCACGCGCTTCGGTCGTCCGTGCGCGATGTATTGTTTGCTGCAATTTCGCCTGATCCACGCCCGATTCGGGCGGTCCGAATTTTTCCGATCTCATTTCAGAGAGGAGCACGATGTCTAAATCTCTCCCATCCGTGTGGCACGAAAACGTCCCAAGCCCCGAGGAGCTCGAGCAGATCAACGAGCAGCTTGAAGGGGCGACACCCCAGGAGATTATCAAGTGGGCGATCGGGACGTATGGGGAGGGGTTAGCTCTCTCGGCCTCGTTCGGGGGGCCGGAGGGAATGTCTCTACTCGACATGATCTCCCGCCAGACCGACGGGGTAACGGTGCTGACGATCGACACCGGCTTCCTGTTTCGTGAGACGGTGGAGTTCCGCGAGGAGGTCATGGGCGGGCGCTACAAGCTTCCTCTGGAGGTCTTGAGGAGCGAGCTCTCCATCGACGAGCAGGTGCAGCGTTATGGGGAAGAGATGCGGACCTGCACGCCGGACCTGTGCTGCCAGGTGCGCAAGGTTCAGCCGCTCGCCAAGGCGCTCAAGCGCTACGACGCGTGGATGACGGGCATCAGGC
>JADDPY010000208.1:501-774 GCA_016781635.1 Rubrobacter sp. | reverse complement strand
GGCGGACGTTCGGCTTCAAGAAGCAGAGCGATGACATCTCCCTAAGCCAGATCGCTAATGGCATCACCACCGCAGGCGGCAGACGGCTAGACCATGGTACCGGACTGAGTAAGCCCAGCGTGATCGCAGCTGTCAAGGTTCTTGTAGAGAGGAACATAGTTCTAGCCGAGCACAGGTCGAGCGCCGAGAAGGGTCATGAACCGACCCGATACCGGCTGAATGTGGTCGATCCCCTGGTAAAGAAAGTTGACAAGGGGTCGTTGGGGGAGATTC
>JADDPY010000208.1:0-455 GCA_016781635.1 Rubrobacter sp. | reverse complement strand
AGCCCTAGTAAGGAAACATGACAAACAAGAAACAGTTAAACAAGAAACAGACCATGTACATGAACAACAACACATGCATGCTAACCCTGCTCCTCAGGCGCTCGAAGATGTTGTTGTTGCTCTTACCGGGTTGGGAGTAACGAAGAGGATCGCGCGCCAACTAGCACACCAACATCCGGAGTCGGAAATAAAAGCTCAGATAAGCATGCTCGAGTACCGCAAGCCGGAGGACGCCGCCGCAGTCCTGGTCAAGGCTATCAAGGAAGGGTGGAGTCCGCCGGCTGGGTACCAGACGCTCGGGCAGCGAGAGGCTCAGGCACGAGAGGCCGAGCGCATAGAGGCAGAACTCGAGGCCTGGCGACAATCCCAGATGGTATCGAGGGAGCCGGGCGGGGCAGGCAGGATTCAGAACCCTCGCAAGGATGTCGAGTTTAGGCCGTTCCAGACCACCGCGT
>JADDPY010000018.1 GCA_016781635.1 Rubrobacter sp. | reverse complement strand
CCTGACCCCAGACGACGCCCGCGCCGTCGCCGACCTGCCGGGCGTCGCCGCGGCCTCCTCGAACGTCTCGGTGGTCGCGCCCGTCGGTGGGCAGAGCTTCACCTTCTCGGGGGTGGACCCTTCTTACGAGGAGATACGCGGGGTCGAGCTAGCCGAGGGGCGCTTCGTGGAGAACGAGGGGGAGGTCGTCTTGGCGGAATCGGCCGCGAGAGACCTGCTGGACAGCGCCCCCGAGGAGGCCGTCGGACGGACGCTCGAGATCAGGGGCGAACAGCTAGAGGTCGTGGGCGTGGCGGAGAAGGCCGACCCGGGGTTCGGGCCGCCGGTCCCGGATTCCTCCTACCTGAGCATCGCCGATGCGCTGGAGCTTTCAGGGAACGAGACGGTGGGCCAGATCGTCGTTCAGGCCGAGAGCCCGGAGGCCGTCGGGGCGGTGACGGAAAAGATAGAGGCGGAGATAGCGGAGGCCCACGCCGGCGCCAAAGACTTCTCCGTCATCACGCAGGAAGAGTTGCTCTCCACGTTCACGGAGATCACGGATCAACTCAAGATTTTTCTAGCGGGCATCGCCGGTATCTCCCTCCTCGTCGGCGGCATCGGCGTGATGAACATCATGCTCGTCTCGGTGGCCGAGAGGACGCGCGAGATCGGGGTCCGCAAGGCCCTGGGCGCCACCAACACCGACGTCCTGCTCCAGTTTCTCCTCGAAGCGGTCCTCCTCGCCCTCCTCGGCGGCGCCCTCGGCGTGGCCCTCGGCGTCGCGGGCTCGATCCTGCTGCCACGGATATTGACGGACCTCCCCCCGGCGGTGGTAACGCTCGAAGAGGTAGCCCTCGCCTTCGGGGTGTCGGCCCTGATCGGGGTCGTCTTCGGCGTCCTCCCCGCCTACCGATCCGCCCGGCTCGAACCCGTCGAAGCCCTCAGGCGGGAATAAAGCTCTACGCCGGGTTCCCTCAGCGCATGAACCCCAAGTAACGCCGGTGACGTACGGGCTCGTGCCCTCACGCGGTCTGAAAGATGCCCCCCGGATACGAACGAGCTCCCGAGAAGGTAGCCGATTCACGCCCCTCAAAAAACGTTGACCCGTCAAGGAAACGCGATATAGTCTGCGGGTCGTTTCCTATCTAGGGCATCCGGAGGGGTAGTTGGTAGAGGAGCAGAGGGAGGTCGGGCATCCGGTTTTGTCGCGGTTGGGTTGCGTTTTCCGGAGGGTTGGCTCCGTCTACGAGAAGGAGACGGGTTTCGGGGTGGGCCAGTGGTTTGTGCTGGTCACGCTGGAGCGGAGCGACGGGATGAGCCAGGGCGAGATGAGCCGCGTTTTCGGGGTGGATCCCGCGCGCGTCAGCCGGGTTGGCCGGGCGCTCGAGAAGGAGGGGTTGGTGCGCCGCGAGCGCGACCCCGAGGACGGTCGGGTGGTGCGTCTCTACCTCACGGACGCGGGACGCAAGGTTATACAGAAGCGCCCCGCGGTCGAGGAAGCGGTGGAGGCTCGCGTGCGGCGCGTGATGAGCGAGGACGAGGTCGAGGAGTTCGGGCGGATGCTCGGGCTCCTCGCGAAGGCGATGGAGGAGTAGGGTGGCTGAGGCAGGTTACGGGGGAGCGCAGCAGGGGGCGGCGGACGCCGGGGGCAACCGGGCTACCGTGCTGGCCGTGGCGGGGCTCATGCTCGCGCTGTTTCTGGTCGCGTTGGACCAGACCATCGTCGGGACGGCTCTGCCCCAGATCGTCGCGGACCTCGAAGGTTTCGAGCGGTATGCGTGGGTGACCACGGCGTATCTTCTTGCGTCGACGGCCATGATCCCGGTCATCGGCAAGCTCGGGGACATTTATGGGCGCAAGTGGTTTATCCTCGGCGGCATCTTCGTGTTCCTCGCCGGGAGCGCGCTGTGTGGTGCCGCTTGGGGGATGATCGAGCTGATCATCTTCCGCGGCATTCAGGGGCTCGGGGCCGGCATGATCTTCGCCAACATTTTTACCAGCGTCGCGGACATCTTCCCCGACCCGGCCCGCAGGGCGAAGTACCAGGGGGTTTTCTTCTCCGTCTTCGCGCTTTCGAGCGTCGTGGGGCCCGCCATGGGCGGTTGGATCACGGACAACCTCGATTGGCGGTGGGTCTTTTACGTGAACCTGCCCCTCGGGCTGTTCTCGCTCTTCGCCCTCCCGTTCGTCCTTCCCCAGAGCGGGAGGCGGCGGGGCGCGCGCATAGACTTCCCCGGCGCCATAACGATCACCGCCTCCGTCGTCGCGTTGCTGCTCGCGCTCTCGTGGGTCGGTGAGGGCTACGCCTGGGACGCGACGCGCGTCTTGTGGGGCTTCGCCGTCTCCGCCGTGTTGCTCGCGGTCTTCGTGCCGCTTGAGCTCCGCGCCCCCGAGCCGGTGCTGCCGCTCTCGCTCTTCAAGGGGAGGGTGTTCGCGACCGGGTCGGCGCTGATGTTCCTCGTGGGGATAGGGATGTTCGGGATCATCCTGTACGTCCCGCTCTTCGTGCAGGGCGTTCTCGGGCAGACCGCGACGAACTCCGGCACCGTCCTCACCCCGCTCGTCCTCTCGATGACGGTGACCGGTATGGTCGGCGGTTTCCTGATCTCCCGGGTCAAGCGCGTCAAGCCGTTCATGCTCTTCGGCTCGATAGTTATGACGCTCGGCGTCTATCTCCTGACGACGCTGGGCATCGGCTCCTCCACGCTCACCGTCGCCGTTTTCCTCGGCGTAACGGGCCTCGGCCTCGGCCTGATCATGCCTACCGTCACCCTCGCCGTGCAGAGCACGGTCCCTGTCGAGAGCCTCGGCGTGGCGACCTCGTCGACCCAGTTTGTCCGCTCCCTCGGCTCGACGGTCGGCACCGCGGTCGTCGGCTCGTTCGTCACCCGAGGCTACGCCGAGGATCTGGCCGCCAATGCCCCTTCACAAGCGCCCGCAGACCTCGTCTCCGCCCTGGACAATCCGCAGGCGCTCGTCAGCGATGAGGCACGCGTAGCCCTCTCCGAGGCGGCCTCCGCCTTCCCGGGCGGCGAAGCGATGGTGGACGAGGTGGTGGACGTCGCCCGCGAGGCGCTCTCCGGCTCCATCCACGACGGCTTCGTATTTATCCTGGTCGCGGTTGGGGCCTCCATCCTCGCAGCCCTCGCCATGAAGAACGTTCGGCTCGAGAAGCAGCCCGGTGTCGCCTCGGCGGGGCCGGCGAGCAGGTCGGCGGCCGAGGGGGCGGCGAGCCCGTCCGTCCCGGTCCCCGAGCCCTCCGTCGTTCCGAGGCTCGCCGAGGCGTTCGGCATGGACGAGGCGCGCAACGGGCGCGACGAGGCCCTGCGCGGTCTCCTCTCCTCGGTGAACGGGATGAGCGAACCCGCCGAGCGCAGGCGGGCGTCGGCCGCGCTGTTGAGCCTCGCGGAGCGCATCGAGCGGGGCAACGGGGACTACCCGAACCTGCTCCGGGCGGCGGCGGGCCTCGCCAACGGTCACGGCGGGACGGAGCGCGAGAGGGCCGTCTGCGCCTCGAGGACGGTCGTCCGGACGCTCAGGGAGAAGCTGCGGGAGGGTCGATAGGGGGGGATGGCCGAGCCCATCATTCGGGTCGAGGATCTCGTCAAGCGCTACCGGGGCGCGGAGAAGAACGCCGTGGACGGGATCTCTCTAGAGGTCGCGCCGGGCGAGTTCTTCGCGCTTCTCGGGCCGAACGGCGCGGGCAAGACGACGACCATCTCCATCCTCACCACTACGCTCTCGCCGACCTCCGGGAGCGTCGCTATCGGCGGGCGCGAGGTTCGGGAGGACCCGGCGGCGGTGCGGCGTGACCTCGGGATCATCTTCCAAAAGCCTAGCCTGGACCTGAACCTTACCGCCGAAGAAAACGTCCGATTTCACGCGATCCTCTACGGCCTCTACCCTTTCCGTCCGACCTACCGCACGATGCCGCGTGCCTACCGCAAGCAGGTCGAGGAGCTCGCCGGCGTACTCGGGATGGAGGGGGAGATGTTCGGGGCCGTCAAGACCTTTTCCGGCGGGATGAAGAGGAAGCTGGAGATCATTCGGAGCCTCATCCACAGCCCGAAGGTGCTCTTCCTCGACGAGCCGACTACCGGCCTCGACCTGCAGAGCCGCCGAGCGCTGTGGGACTACCTCAAGGGCGTGCGCGAGAGAGGCGAGACCACCATCTTCCTGACGACGCACTATCTGGAGGAGGCCGAAGAGGCCGATACGATCTGCATCATGGGCGACGGCAAAATCGTTGCGAGGGGTACCCCCGACGAGGTAAAAGCCGAGCTCGTCGAGGAGTACCTGCTCCTGGACGCGGAGGACAGGGCTGCGCTGGCCCTGGAGTTGAGGGCTCTGGAGGTCCCGTACACCGACTCCTCCCCGATGCGCGTCGAGCTCGACGGCCGGACGGCGCAGGAGATCATAAAAAAGATCGAGACGCCGCTCACCACCCTGCGCACCTACTCGCCGACGCTCGAGGAGGCGTACCTCGCGGTGGTGGGAAGGGAGTAGGAGTGAGGGAGGTCAATGCGATCCTGACCATCGCGTATCGGGACGTGGCGAAGTTTCTGCGCGATCGGACACGGCTCGTGGCGTCCCTGATCTTCCCCATAATCTTCGTCGCTATTCTCGGGGGGAGCCTCCAGGCGAACATCGGCCTGAGCGCGGGCTACGACTTCCTCGTCTTCACTTTCACCGGCGTCTTCGCGCAAACTTTGTTTTTATCCTCCACGCAAG
>JADDPY010000063.1 GCA_016781635.1 Rubrobacter sp. | reverse complement strand
GCGGCCACCGGTCACTTATCTGGTGCTCATTTCAACCCCGCTGTCACTGTTGCGTTTGCACTCACACGGCACTTCTCCTGGCGTGACGTGCCGCTGTATATCGGTGGCCAACTGCTCGGAGCAATCGCAGGAGCGTTGACGTTGCTGGCCTTGTTCGGCGACGTGGCCAATCTAGGCGCAACCGTGCCGAGTGGAAGTGCTGTGCAATCGTTTGGGTTGGAAATGTTGCTGACGGCGGTGCTGATGTTTGTGATTATGGCGGTCGCGACTGACACGCGCGCTGTCGGCCAGCTTGCCGCACTCGCGATTGGCGGCACGGTTGCGCTTGACGCATTGTGGGGTGGTCCGGTAAGTGGTGCTTCCATGAACCCGGCACGCTCGCTTGGACCGGCGCTGGTTGCCGGAGTGTGGCGCGACCAGTGGATTTACCTTGTTGCGCCACTCGTCGGTGCAGCACTTGGCGCATATACCTATCAGGTGTTGCGAACGCCGTTACCAGATGCACCCGCTGCTCGTGAGATTGTCGCGTCTGACGCCGTGAATGCGTCTCCACGACCCAATGCAGGTGCATAGAAGGTTAGAAGCTACCTGTGAGCATTGCAGCCGCTGGTGCTTATTTCAGAGCCCGAGACGTGGTGTTTACAAGCCCTACACTATATGACAAACCAGAAGGAGACAAGACCGATGAACAACGACACGGAGCCAAAGCGCGTACTATTTCTGTGTACGCATAACAGCGCACGTTCACAAATGGCCGAAGGACTACTGTGTGCGCTCGGTGGCAACCAGTTTGAAGTGTTTAGTGCTGGAACGGTGGCCACCCGCGTGCGGCCTGAAGCGATAGCGGTGATGCAGGAACTAGGCATTGACATTTCACAGCAAACGTCAAAGACGTTCGACCGCTACCTTCACGAACCATTTGATGAAGTCATCACTGTTTGTGATGATGCGAATGATGCCTGTCCTGTCTTTCCTGGCGCAGGGCACCGACGGCACTGGTCTATAGATGACCCGTCAAAGGTGCAAGGTACGGAGGAAGAACGGCTAGCGGCGTTTCGGACGGC
>JADDPY010000394.1:234-1072 GCA_016781635.1 Rubrobacter sp. | reverse complement strand
GACGCGAAGTCGTATGTCATCATTAGACCGTATCGTGATTAAATGGAGCCATAATTCCAGGGACGATGACGTAAGCGAAGGTTGTGCAGGCCACAGGCGACTGCCATAACGAGGTCGCGGATCCCGTCTTGCCAATACCGCATTTTCTCCTTCACGATCCGACAGCGCTTGACACTGGCCATTGTGTGCTCGATGCGCATTTTCTCGCTGGCGATGCGTTGGTTCTCGGCTTTTTGCGCGTCCGTGAGCTCGCCACCGCGTGGTTTCTTGGTCGGCTGCTCGACGTGGACGCTTGCAACGGTAAAGCCTTGGAAGCCCATGTCTTGATACAATACGCTGCCGACTGGTAATGTGTACTGCTCATCATCGACCAATGCTTTATCATGCCACTTACCAGCATACGTTGCACTCAGAAATTGAATGCAACAGCGGACATCGATGAGGAGGATGTTCTTGATGGTGTGACATTTTTTCTTGCCGCTGTAGTATTCCTCCTGTTCATCCGCGTCTACTGGTCGTTGAATCGGTCGTTCGGTACCATCATGATAAAAAAGGGAGGCTCGTCGGTCGTCGGCGTCTCCGACTGCTGGATTGCTGCTGCGAGGCGCGCCGGGAGGACGTCGAGCCGCTGTAAGGCCTCCGCCAAGACAGGCCGTAACACTTGGAGCCACTTGTTCGCATCGGATTGGATCATGCCAAAGAGCTGCCCGTGCACTTCTTGGGTCAGGTTTTGTTTGATATGGACCAGGATAAAGAGGAGCTTGTCCTCGATGGTGGGCAACGGCGAATTCTTATATGGGACGTAGCGGCGATTGAGGCGCGGAAGGCCGTCGATGGT
>JADDPY010000394.1:0-211 GCA_016781635.1 Rubrobacter sp. | reverse complement strand
AGGCCGCCTCAAACGCTGGCAGCAGGCTCGCAAACTCTTCAGGCAGCAAGGTCGTGAGCGCCCGCAGGCGCGTCGGATTATGAGCAATAGCGTGATAGTGAAGGATTGGTACTTCCTTTCTCTACAGTCGTTTTACCATGCTACCATTAATCACGATACGGTCTATTGCTAGGGACAATAGACTGCCAGCAAAGCTAGTACAGTTGGGCCG
>JADDPY010000276.1 GCA_016781635.1 Rubrobacter sp. | reverse complement strand
TCTCCTGGATACCGTTGCCTAAAGAGGTGAGCAGCACCACCGCCCCCACCCCTATGACGATGCCGAGCATGGTTAGGGCCGTACGGCTCCAGTTGACTAGTAGCCCCTGCAGGCCCATCGCGGCGATCCTCAGCGTCCTCAACGCCCGGCTCCGTTCGAGCGCTCGTCCGAGAAGACGCGCCCGTCCCGGATCTCCACGATCCTGCCGCCCCGCTGGGCGACCTCGCTGTCGTGGGTCACGACCATCAGCGTAACGCCTCCGGCGTTCAACTTCTCGAAGAGGTCGAGGATGCTCTCGCCGGTGGCCGTGTCCAGGTTCCCCGTGGGCTCGTCGGCGAGAAGCAGCGCCGGCTCGTTGACGAGCGCCCGCGCCACCGCTACCCGCTGCTTCTGCCCCCCGGAGAGCTCCGTCGGGTTGTGGTGGGCGCGGTCCACAAGCCCTACCCGCTCCAACGCCTCACGAGCCCGCCTCTTGCGTTCCTTTCCGGTGACCCCCGCGTAGACCATCGGGAGCTCCACGTTACCCTGGGCGCTCTGGCGGGGCAGGAGATTGTAGCTCTGGAAGACGAAGCCGATGAGATCCCGCCTCGCCGCGGCCAGCTCCCCACCCTTCAGCCGCGAGACGTCGCGGCCGTCGAGGACGTAAGAACCGCTGGTGGGACGATCCAGGAGCCCGAGGAGGTTCATGAGGGTGCTCTTGCCGCTCCCCGATGGGCCGACGACCGAGACCCACTCGCCGCGTTCGACGCGCAAGCTAACCCTCGCGAGGGCCTCGATCAGCCCTTCCCCCCGCCCATAGGTCTTCGTCACATCCCGAGCTTCTATGACCGCCACTGTGCCCCCCTAGAGCATTTCTCCACTCTCACTGATATCACCATCCGGATCGATTGCGCACACCACGCCTGGGACTCGCGAGGAACCCGGTAGCGTTCTCCGGCTTCCGCCTGAACCACGCTATCGAAGGCCCGGACGACGCTTCCAATCCGCCGCTAGCGCAAACTTGCTTCTAGCGCGTAGAACCCACGCAGAATAATCGTAGGCCGGGATTCATCGGTACATACCAATACGCGAAGCTACCCCGCAGGTTTCACGTTAGGGAGGAGTAGGGAGATGTCTGGCCGAGCTTCGGGAGCGGGAAGCAGGGGGAAAACACCCTACCTGCTTCCCACTCCTTTGACTCCCGCCAGACGCGGAGCGATTACTCGGAGCTCGTGTTACGTACGGTTTACGCCCCGCCCTCGGTCGGGAGGCCGGCGCTGACCCAGTCCTGCTTGCCCCCGGGGTATTCCTTGACGTTCGTGTAACCCATAGTCACCAGTTCACGGGCGACCCTCTCTGAGGCGTGTCAGTTGAAGTTCGTGCAATACGTGATGATCTCGGCTTCCTTGTCGGGGAAGAGCTCCGAGACCCTACTCATGTCGTCGAGGTTCACGGCGCCGGGGAGGTGCCGCTTATTGAACGCCGCCTCCGGCAGCGTCTCTACTAGCACAAAGTCGTCGCCCCGGTCAATCTTCTCCTTGAGTTGATCCCTGTCCAGGGTTTGAAAGTCCGCCATTCTGGCGCCCCTTTCTCTCACGCGCCACTCGGACGCTAGTCGTCTACAGGCCGGAGAATGACCACCGGAATTTCCCGGTCGGTCTTCTCCTGGTAGCCCTCGTACCCGCCGTACATCTCGACCAACCGCGGCCACAGCCGCTGCTTCTCCTCGGTTTCGGCCTCGCGGCCCCGGACGCGCAACCTACCGCCCCCCACCTCGACCGTCGCCACCGGGTTCGCCCGGAGGTTCAGCCACCACGTCGGATGCATAGCCGTGCCGCCGTTGGAGGCCACGAGAACGAAGTCCTCGCCGTTCCGGAGGTAGAGGAGCGGGACGGTGCGCTCCCTGCCGGTCTTGCGCCCGTTCGTGGTGAGGAGCAAGACGGGACCGGTGCCCGGGATACTGCCGGCTACTTTGCCGCCCGTGGCGCGGAAAAGGGAGGTATGCAACTTCGTAGCCACGCGTTGGACGGCAGCGATAGGCCGCCCGTAGGCGCGTCCCCGACGGTTTTGCTGCGTCATCCTAGCTGCCCGCCTTTTCGGCGCGCCGGAGGCCGTAGAGAGCCCACAGGGCAAATACGGCTACCAGGGCGAAGGCGATAGCGTAGGCAGGGAGCACGCCGGTCGGGGCGCCGGCGAGGAAGCCGCGGGCGGCGTCGAGGATCGTGGTGAACGGGTTGAGGCGGGCGACCGTCTGGATCCAACCTTCGAGCAGGTTCAGCGGGACGAAGACCGGAGCGAGAAACAGGACCAGGAAGATCGGGGTGCGTATGACCGGACCCGCCTGCCCGGTGCGCATGAGCATCGCAATCCCTGCCCCGAAGAGCGTCGCTGCCACGTTCACGAGCAGCGCAAGCCCGATGAGCCCGAACAGGTCGTACCCGCCGCTGATCGGCATCCCGGTGAGAATAGCGAGCACGGTAACCAGGGTCCCCGTAACCGTCACGCGCACGATGGAAGCAAGGGTGTAGCCGAGGATGATCCCGCGCCGGTCAGAGGCCGCGAGCATCAGCCGCCTCGCGAACCCATTCTCGAAGTCGCTGGCGATGGAGAAACCGGTGAACGCCCCGCCCATGGCCACGGCTTGCAACAGCGCCCACACAAACTGGAACGCGATGTAACCCGCCGCGTAGTCGAAGCCGGGCACGTCGCCCACGCTCGTGAGCCCGCCTGCGAACGCCACGAAGAAGAACAGCGGGAAGAGCGCGGGCGCGAGAAACGCGGGGTTGGTGAAGTACTTGTAGACCTGGCGCCCCGCGACCGCCCACGCTACCGAGAAAAAGCCGCCGAAAGCCTTGGGCCTGCCGCCCGTCGCGGCGCTCATCGCGCCACCCGCACGCGCAGGAACGCCGAGGCCCCCGAGAGGGAGAGCGCTATAAGCGCCAGGGCGCACGCGAAGCCAACGGAGAGGGCCTGGAGGTCCCAGCCCGTGATCACGAGGCTCCTGATGCCCTCGACGAGATAAGAGATCGGGTTGACCGTCGCTATAAAGCGGAACCAGTCCTGCTCGATAAGGTTGCGCGGCAGGTTGATGCTAGACATAAAGATGGAGACGAAGAACAGCGGGAACGCACTCTCGACCGCCTCAACCGAACCCGTCCTCAAGGCCAGCATCGCCCCTATACCGCCGAACGCGAGGGCAACGAGCACCGTAAAAAGAATCAAGACGAACATCCCTGGTATGCCCGACTGAATGTTCACCCCGAAGAGTAGGCCGACAGCCAGAAAGACCACGCCCTGTATAAGCCCCAGGGCCACGACCCCCATCAGCATCCCGAGTAGAAGTGCCGAAGGACGCATCGGCGTCAGTGAGAGCCGGTCAAAGAATCCGCTCTCGATGTCGCGCGCGAGATCGGAGCCTGCGGTGATCGCCCCGAAGAGCGCGGCCTGCACGAGCGGGAACGCGAAAGCGAAGTCGAGGTACGAGTCGGTCGGGAAGCCGGGGAGCTTCGTCGCGGCGGTCAGACCGTTGGCGTTTATCGCGAAGAACATCAGTGGGAACAGGATCGCCGAGACGAGCACCGCCGGCTGGCGGAGCGTCCGTATGGTCGAGCGGCGCGCGAGGCTCGTGACCTGCACCCCGAGCGAGGCGGAGCTCAAGCCCGTGCCTCATCGGCGTCGTCGTCGTGCTCGCCCTCCAAGGAACGCCCCGTCTTCTCCAGGAACACGTCGTCCAGGGAAGGCTCGTCGAGGCGGAGGTTCGAGACCTTGAGGCCCTCGCCGTCGAGCGCGCGCACGACGTCCGCGAGGCCGCCGGCGCCGCTGTCCAGGCGGACGGCGACCGTGTCGGGCCTGGAAGACATCTCCTCACCGAAGCGCGAGAAGACCTTCGCCACCGCGTCTCGCTCGCTGCGGTTCACCGGGGTCGCCTCCACGCTCGGGCGGCCTATCTCAGCCTTCAGCTCCTCGGGCGTCCCCTCGGCCACGATCCTGCCGCGGTCGATGATCCCGACGCGGTCCGCCAGGACGTCGGCCTCCTCCAGGTACTGCGTCGTCAGAAAGACCGTGACCTCCTCCTCGTTGGCGAGCCTACCGACCTCCGTCCACAGGGCGCTCCGGCTCTGCGGGTCGAGGCCGGTGGTCGGCTCGTCGAGGAACAGTATCTGCGGGCGGTGTACGAGCGCGAGCGCGAGGTCGAGCCTGCGCTTCATACCGCCGGAGTAGCCGCGCACCCGCCGGTCGGCGGCCTCTTCCAGCCCGACCCGCTCAAGAAGCTCGTCACCGCGCTTCTTGCGCTCCTTGCGCACGATGCCGTGCAGCGCGGCCTGCAGGTTCAGGTGCTCGCGGCCGGTGAGAAACGGGTCCAGGGCCGCCTCCTGAAGCGCCGCCCCGATCGAGGCGCGAACCTCAGGGCCCTCCGTGGCGACGTTGTAGCCCGCGACACGCGCGATACCGGAGGTCGGCGGTAGGAGCGTCGTGAGCATCAGGACGGTGGTGGACTTCCCCGCGCCGTTCGGGCCGAGAAAGCCGTAGATCTCGCCGGGCTCCACCCGCAGGTTTATCCCATCCACCGCACGGGGCCCCTTCTTGAACTCCCGAACGAGACCTTCGACCTCTATCCCCCGATCCCGCGCCACCTCTAGGCCGATACCTTCGTGCCGGTAAGCTCCTCGCTTGCCTCCCAGAGCTTGCGCCGCGCCTCCTTGTCGTAAGCCATGCTCTTCGCCGTAATAAGCTTCCGATCCGAGAGGTACTTGCCGGTCATCCCCTCGACGTCGGGCGAGGAGGCAAGGTAGACGAGCGTATCCGCCCCCTTCCCCGGGCTCCTCATAAACGGCTTGAACGCGTTGAAGAGGATCGAGCCGAAGCCCCCGTTTCCGCTCCCGAAGTTCGTGCTCACGGCGCCGGGGTGGAAGCAGTTCGCCGTCACGCCCGTCCCCTCCAACCGCTCTGCGAGATCTATGGTGAACATGATGTTCGCGAGCTTCGTCATCCCGTAAACCGGGAACGCGCCGTAACGCTTGCGGCTCTGGAGGTCGTCGAAGTTCATCCTCCCCCACCGCTCGGCTTCGGAGGCGGTAGTGACCACGCGGCTCGGGGCAGACGCCTTCAGCAGGTCGAGCAAGAGCTCCGTTAGCAGGAACGGCGCGAGGTGGTTCAGGGCGAGCGTCGACTCGATACCGTCGGCGGTCTCGCTCCTCTTCTGGTTCACCACGCCCGCGTTGTTGAGGAGCGCGTCGAGCCGGTCGTGTCCCCGACGGAACTCCTCCGCGAGTTTCCGGACCTCGGCCTGCAACGAGAGGTCCGCAAGCATTAGCGAGACGGCGTCGTTGGCGGAGCGGTCCTTGATCTCCTGAACCGCCTCCCTCCCCCGCTCCGCGTTGCGCCCGGTGACGACCACCTCGGCCCCCATCCCGGCAAGCTCGACCGCAGCCGCCTTACCGATCCCCGAGGTTCCCCCCGTGATGAGGACGACCTTGCCGTTCATGCCACCGTTCGCTCCGTCCATGCTCCCTCTCTTCTTTCTATCGAATCTCCACGAGCTTCGAGTCTACACCGGCACCGTCGCCGATCCGTAAGCGACGCCACGCCTCCTCGCGGCGTCGGGCGCCCCCGGCGCGGTTATCCCGCGCCACCCCCGTGGCGTACTTCCTCTTCCGTGGGGACATCCCCGTCCCCGGTCTCGTCGAGCGATACCCACGCGCGGCGCCCATCCTCGTCGCGGGCGACGCGACCGAACCCCGTCCCGGGTATATGCCCTGCCGCGACGGTCAAGCCGTCCGCCTCCACCCACTCCAGGAACATCTCCCGCGTGTACGCAGTAGCCTCCTTGTCCATGGCGAAGGCAATATTCCAGGTCGGCTCCGTGACCTGAGCGGGATGTACGATCACATCCCCCGAAATGATCAGCCCGTCGCTCCCCGAACCCACGAGCAGGCTGGAGTGCCCTGGCGTATGCCCCGGAGTCGGGATCGCCGTTAGCTCGTCCGAAAGCGGTTCCTCGCCGTCGAGAAGATCCAGAATGCCGAGAGCATCGAGATGTCGCAAAGCCCCGCCTATGTAAGACTCCGAGGCCTCCCACTCGACCGCCTGCGTTACGTAACGGGCCTCGGGGAACGTGGGCTCGCCCTGCGCCGTCAGGGCCCACCCGATGTGGTCCCCGTGCAGGTTCGTCAGAAAGACGGTGTCCACGTCCTCGGGCCCCACCCCCGCCGCCGCGAGATCGTCCATAAGACCCCCGCCCTGTCCCAGCGCGGCCGACCCGATCCCCGTGTCCACCAGTAACGTCCGGCCGCCCGGTAACCGCAGAAGGTAAGCCCCCACGCGCCCGTAAAGGGTGCTCGCGTCCGCGAACGCGAACGGGTAACGCTCCATGTACGGCTTCCACTGCTTCGCCTGCACACCCGGAAAGATCTGTCCGAGACCGAAGAACGCCCCCTCTACATCCGTTAGCGCCGTAACCTCTACCCCGCCGACCCTCAAGCTCTTCATGCCGCGTACCCCTTGTCCATCTGTCATCGATTTTCCGAGACACTAACATGGTATATATTGAACGTCTACAATATTTTTCACATTAGGACCTGCAGGGATGGTGGGCGGTTTGGGGGAAGAGTTCGTGGACAAGGTTGGGGGTTCGGAGGAAGAGTTGCGGTTACGGCTCGTGCAGGAGTTCGCCGCTTTTGGGCCCGCTTATATGAGGTGGGTGAGGTCTTGCCTCGGGGAAGGTGGAACCACGTATGCTCGGATGCGGCTCCTGGGGGTGTTGCGGTGTAGTGGGCCCCAGATCATGAGCGGGTTGAGCGGCGAGCTCGGGGTGACGCCACGCAACGTGACGGCGCTCGTGGACGCTCTGGAGGAAGAGGGGTTGGTGAGCCGGAAGGCCCATCCCTCCGACCGTCGGGCGACGGTGATCGAGATGACCGAGAAAGGCGCCGCGACCTGCGAGGGGATGTACCACGGCCACGCGGAGGCCGCCGCGGAGGTCTTCGACGACCTATCGGAGGAGGATCGGCGCGAGCTCTTGAGGATTCTGGAGACGCTGCGGAGCGCGCTCCGGCGGAGGGGTACGGCGCGCTAGGCCCGCCCGGACGGGGCCTAGCGCGTCGGGCGCTGCTGCTTACCTTACTGCTGGAGGTGCTGGATGCTGTCGACGAGAACGTACTTGTCCTTGGGGGACTTGCGGCCGTCGAGCCAGGTCGGGAACCAGGCGTTCGCGTAGAGGCGCATGGAGGTCTGGGGCAGTCCGTCCGTCCACTCCTTCATCAGGACTCCGTCAGCGTAGAACTTGATGGAACCGGGGGCGTGGTCGAAGCGGTAGTTGTGGAAGCCGGCGGTCGCGTCGAAGGGGAGCGTCATGGTCTGGGTGTGGGTCTGCTTGCCGCCCGCGTAGGTCGAGAACATGATCTTGCGCGAGGTGTCATTGAAGACCTCGATGTCGATCTCCGAGGCGTAGTCCGGCGCCTCGTAGAGGAAGAAGCCAGTGATCGAGGACGGCGCGTTCGGGACCTTCATGCGCGCCGTGTAAGAGCCGTGGCCGTAGAGGGCGTCCGAGGAGATCTCGCCGCCGTTGGTCGTGCGGGCGGGGAGCTTGATCCCCAGGTTCCCCTCGCTCACGCTTACGTTGGCCGGGTCCAGCTTGCTTCGTCCCAGGTCGTGGTTCCCCTTGCTCCAACGGGTCTCGTCGAAGGTGTTGAAGTCGTCGCTGAAATCCAAAACCCCTGCCTGGGCGGCCCCCGCCATCATCGTCGCCCCGATTATGCTAGCGAACAGTACCAGTAGTATGCGTCTCAAGGTATTCCCCTTTCGGTAACCTGGCTGCCTCCGTGAGGCCCGTGGCTTTGCGTCCCCGCCTCGCGACGGGTTTGCCTTTATCGTCTACGTAGTTATCGGACGGCGAGAAAAAAATCTTTAGCCGTATCGGTGTCCCAACGCACAAGGGGTATGATGCCCCGAACCGACCGACACGAGCCGGAGGCAGCGTGCGAGAAACCCCCGTAGAAGCCAGCGACCGCGAGAGTTGCGCCGTTCACCCGTGGCCGGGCGCTTGTTCGGCGGGGGGTTAAGCCGGTGCCGAACGCACCGAGGGTAACGGACCTACCGGCTCTCATCGCGGCGCTAGACCCCGGGGACCGGGCGCTGGCGGGGCGCCTCTTCGACGTCGGGGTGACGACCGGCCGGCTGGAGCTTCCGGAGGGGATGCGGGGCTTCGTGGAGCGTTCCTTCGGTTCGGTGGAGGCCGTGCGGGAGCAGAAGATCGTGAAGGTGACGAACCGCGTGACCCTGGAGGGCACCCTCTTCAACGAGCTACGAGCCTCGCGCCCCATGCAGACCGGCGTCTACCTCGACCTCGGGCAGGAGATCGCGGCGACGAAGGGCGACCCGTTTTGCAGCCCCCTGGAAGGTACGCCCTCGGACATCTTCGGGAGGGTGCGGGGCGAACACTCCGTCACGGCCTCGAACGTAGCCAAGTACGACGGCTTCCACGGGGTCGTAATCTTCGACGACCACGACCCGCTGTCCTTCACCCCCGAAAAGGTCTCCGACTACATCTCCGTCGGTCTGGAGTGGGGGAAGAAGGCGCTTGAGGCCGACCCGGAGGCGAAGTATTTCTTTCTGATGTGGAACTGCCTGTGGCGGGCGGGGGGCTCCATCATTCACGGCCACGCTCAGGCGACGGCGACGCGAGGTATGCACTACCCGAAGGTCGAAAGCCTCCGCCGCGCGGCCCTCACCTACGGGGCCGAGCACGGCTCGGGCTACTTCGACGACTTATATAGGATCCACGACGCTCTGGGCCTCTCGATCCCGGCCCCGGGCGAGGTACGGGCCTTCGTGAACCTCGCCCCCATAAAGGAGAAGGAGGTTATCCTGCTCGGCCGGAGCTTGGAGGAAGAGCCCTTCCGGCTCGCCGTCGCCCGCACCCTGGAAAGTCTCACCCAGTGGCTGGGGGTGCGCTCCTTTAACGTCGCGTTCCACGTCCCCCCTCTCGCGCCGGCGGAGGAGGACTGGTCCGGCTTCCCGGTCGTCGTGCGCCTCGTGGATCGGGGCGACCCCGCGAGCCGCACCTCGGACATGGGGGCGATGGAGCTCTACGCCGCCTCCGTGGTAGCGAGCGACCCGTTCCGGGTAGCCGAGGCGTTGAGGGGCGGGTAGGCAGAGAGGAGGCTGGATGCGGGTCGAAGAGAAGGTGGAGGAGATGGGCCTCGTTCTCCCGGGACCGCCGAAGATATCCGAGGGCGTGCGGTTGCCCTTCGCCCAGGTGCGGGTACGCGGCGATCGGGCGTCTACCCGGTCAGCCCCTCGACCGTGTCACCTACCTCGATGCCGCGCTCCTCGAAGAAGCTCTGGTTGACCTCGAGGGCATACTGCGCGGGCTCGGCCGAGGGATGCTTGGTCTGGTCGTCGAGCGGCTCCATGTCCTCGATGTCCACGATGCGGCCGTCCGCATCTATGTAGGCGATGGAGAGTGGGATCAGGGTGTTCCTCATCCAGAACGATAGCTGCCGCTCGCGCCCGAAGACGAAGAGCATCCCTGCGTCCTTGGCGAGCGCGGTTCGCTGCATAAGCCCCCGCTGGCGCTCGGCATCGTCGTCCGCTATCTCGACTCGTACATTGACAGGCTCTGCCCCGCCCGATGGCCTCAGGGTCACGGTCCTCGTCGGTAGCGTCGAGGATGCGGTGGCCTCCGCCCGGGTATTGGGCCCGACCGCTTCGGTGGTGCCCGCCGCGGCGCGTTCGGGCTGCTCGGCGGCAGGTTGTTGCTGTTCTCCGCAGGCCGGCGCGAGGGCTACGAGAAAGAGGAGGGTCAGGGTCGCGCCCGTCCGTCTCATACGAGAACGAACTCCACGCGCTTGTTCCCGCGGCCCTTGCTCTTGTGGTTCGTGATCTCGATCCTCCCGACCTCTTGCGTGTTGGCGACGTGGGTGCCGCCGTCGGCCTGAGCGTCTATGCCCTCTATCTCTACCACGCGAACCGTCTCCACCCTCTCGGGGACGAGGTTGACCTGCGTCCGGATAAGCTCCGGCCTCTCCAGCGCCTCCTCACGCGAAATCTCGTAGACCTTCACGGGACGATTCAGGGCGAGGGCCTCATTGGCGAGGCGCTCCATCTCCCCGACGACCTCCGCCGTCCACTCCCCGGGGAAAGAGAAATCCATGCGGGCGCGGTCGGTACGCATCTGGCCACCAGTAACCCGGGCTTCGAAGGCCCCGTCCATCACCGCCGAGAGCACGTGCAGCGCGGTATGGTAGCGCATGTGCGCGTGGCGCCTCTCCCAGTCGAGGGTGCCGTTGAGCTCCTTCACGGTGCCCGGTATCGCCCCGTCGAGGACGTGGATTATGTCCCCTCCCTCGCGCCTGACGTCCACTACCGAGGCTTGGATCGGGCCTACCCCGAGGCTGCCCTTGTCGGCAGGCTGCCCGCCTCCACCGGGGTAGAAGACCGTCCGCTCGAGGATGACCTCGCGCCCGTTCAGACCCTCCACCCTCGCGGAGAACTCCCTCAGGTATGCATCCTCCAGAAAGAGCTCGGCGGTCATTACAGCGCCAGGGAGCCGCGTTCCCGGTCCTTGAAGGTGGCGACCTCGCGGTAGCCGACCTCGCGGACGAGGGGGACGCTCTTGTCGTAGCCCATCGCCACCTGATCCGCGGCGTGGGCATCCGAGGAGAGGATGATGGGGACCCCGCGCCTGAAGAACATCTCCAAAATCTTCTGCGAAGGATAGACCTCGCCGATCGGCTTTCTGAGGCCCGCGGCGTTCACGTCCACGACGACGCCCCCTTCGGCGATGGCGTCGGCCGTCTCCTCCAGCATCGGGGTGATGTCCCTCTCGGGGAAGGTTTTAAAGATCTTGATGAGGTCCGGGTGGCCTATGATCTCGAAGCGCCCCGAGAGCGCGGCCTCGCGGACGTTGGCGTAGTAGGCGTCGTAGAGGTCGTAGGCATCCATCTTCTCGTAGATGTCCCGAATGTTCGCGTTGTCGATCTCCTCGTTCTGCACCCGGTGGACGCTCCCTATGACGTAGTCGTAGGGGAGGGCCGAAGAGTCGTGGTCCATGCGCTCCTCGGCGCCGGGGACGAAGTCTATCTCTATCCCGATACGCAACTCGACGTCCTGGGAGAGCTCTCGCGCCTCCTGAAACGCGCCCAGATCTATCTTGTCGAGGTAGCGGTCGTGCTCGGTGATGCCGAGCTGGCGGATCCCGCGGCTCTTGGCAACCTCGCAGTAAGCGAGGATGTTCTCGACCGTCATCGGGCGGTCGTCGTGGGCTATGACGTGCAGGTGATAGTCGATCAAAGCGTCTCTTCTCCAGGTATCAAGATGTCTCTCGGATCTTCCTTGCCGCATCTTATAGGATACTCGCCGGACTATAAGTGGTATAGAGGCCGCGCAGTGTCAGGCTTTACATACACAGGGGAGACGTTCTAGAGATGCGAAGAATTGCCTATGGCGCCACCATCATCCTGACGCTAGGGGTGGTAGCGGTGGAATTGCTGCACGCCCCGATCCTGGTCGTCTTCGCGCTTACCTCGCTCGCCCTCATCGGCCTCGCGTGGGTGCTCGGGCAGGCGACGGAGAGCCTCGGGCATCACCTGGGGCCGCGCGCCGGAGGCATCCTGAACGCGACCTTCGGCAACGCGGCCGAGCTCATCATCACGATCTTCGCCCTCTCGGCGGGCCTGACGGAGGTGGTGAAGGCCTCGATCATCGGCTCCATCATCGGCAACGTCCTCCTGGTTCTCGGGGCGAGCCTCCTGATCGGGGGCCTCAAAAACGGCACCCAGAGCTTCTCGTCGACCATCGCCGGCATCAACGCCTCGATGCTCACCATCGTCACCGCAGCCCTAGCGCTCCCGACGATCTTCGTGGCGACCGGGGCCCAGAGAGGAGGCGGCGGCTCCCCCACGACCCTGAGCATCGAGGTCGCAGTGGTGATGTTCGTCCTGTACATCCTGTACCTCGTCTACTACTTCAGGAGCCCGGAGGGCGCGGCCCCAACCGGCGAGGGTCACGCCCCGTTCGGCAGGACGGCGTCGTTCGTGCTGCTGCTCGTGGCAACCGCGGCCGTCGCCTTCGTCTCCGAGGCGTTCGTGGGCGCCATAGAGCCCCTGACCGAGGAGTTCGGGATCTCCGCTCTCTTCGTCGGCGTCATCCTCGTCCCGATCGTCGGCAACATCGCCGAGCACATCGTGGGCGTCCAGATCGCGTACAAGAACAACATGGACTTCTCGATGGCAATCTCCCTGGGCTCCTCCATCCAGGTGGCCCTCCTCGTCACTCCCATCCTCGTCTTCCTCGGCCCCATACTCGGCCACCCGCTCGACCTCACCTTCACCCTCCTGGAGCTCGGCGCTCTTGGCGCCGCGGTCATAACGACGGCCTTTGTCGCCATGGACGGCAAGTCCAACTGGCTCGAAGGTGCGATGCTCGTCGGCGTCTACATCATCGCCGCCCTCGCCTTCTTCTTCTCGCCATAAGCCAAGCGACCGAACACCGCAAGGAGGGAACAGTATGGATAAGCACAAGCTGGCGCGGGGCATAGGGTGGTTGAGCGTGGCGGTCGGGCTACAGCTCGTGGTTGCCCCCAGGAGCGGTACCAGGGGGTTCGGGATGGGCGACCGTCCGACCCTCGGGCGCATCATGGGCGTGCGCGACCTCGTCGTCGGCGCCGGGCTGCTCCGCGGCGAGGATACGAGAACCTGGCTCCTGGCGCGCGGCATCAACGACGCCGTGGACGCGGCGATCATCCTCGGCGGCGCGGCCTCCGGCACCTTCCCCAGGGACAGGGCGCCGGTTGGGATCGCCATAGCGACGAGCCTGAGCGTCGTGAGCCTTCTGCTCGCCAGGCGGCTGGATCGAGACGCATAGAGGCCAGTCCGTAGAAAGGCAACCTTCTACGGCGCGTTCTGGGAGATCGGCAGGGCGAGAGGGCGTAAACGGCATCGCGCTTGCGGAAGGATACGAGCAGGAAAGTATTCGATCTCCGGCACAGTTAACTGCTTCACGAGGGCATAAGCTCGACGGGTTTCGATCCAGAGCATCGGGTGTAGGATCAAAGAGTCGAGTAGAAGTCGTGGCTCGTTACGGAGACGGTTTTCTAGGCTTCGGGGTATCCACCCCGGAGCTTGTTTGCTTCCGAGGAGAGATCGAGTCGTCGAGGTTCTCTGGCGTGCGCGACATCCGCTCGACGGTAAAGTAAAAACGATCAGAAGGAGTTATGTAATGTCCGAAGTAGAGGGCAAGGTAGTAGTTGTCACGGGCGGCAGCAGCGGGCTAGGCGAAGCGACCGCCCGACTCCTGGCGGAGAAGGGCGCGAAAGTGTTTCTCGGGGCGCGTCGCGAGGAGAATCTGAAGAGCATCGTCGAGGACATTCGCTCCGGCGGCGGCACGGCGGACTACAGGGTAGTAGACGTATCGAAGCGTGAGCAGGTAGAGGGGCTAGTGAAGGCGGCGGTGGAGGAGTTCGGTCGCCTGGACGTCATAGTCAACAACGCGGGGCTCATGCCGCTCTCGCCTCTCTCGGCCCTCAAGGTCGACGAGTGGGACCAGATGGTGGACGTGAACATAAAGGGGGTTCTCTACGGCATCGCGGCGGCCCTCCCCGAGATGGAGAAGCAGCAGGACGGCCACGTCATCAACCTCTCCTCGGTCGCGGGCCACGCGGTCTTCGAGACCTCCGCGGTCTACTCGGGCACCAAGCACGCCGTCCGGGCGATCTCCGAGGGCCTGCGCATGGAGGTCGGCGAGAACATCCGTTCGACGATCATCTCCCCGGGCGCCGTCGAGTCCGAGCTGCCCTCCCGGATCACGCACTCCGAGTCCGCCGAGAGCGCGGGGGCGCTTTACGACGACGCCATCGGTGCCGACGCCGTAGCCCGGGCGATCGTCTTCGCTATCGAGCAGCCGAAGGACGTGGACGTCAACGAGATCATCGTTCGTCCCACCGCCCAGACCTTGTAGCAAAGAGCCGAACCACGTAAACGAGGGGCGGGCGTTCGGAGTCTCGAACGTCCGCCCTTCGTCTCACTCAGGCTCCGGAGAAGCAGGAGGATGCGGGGAGCACCGGGACAGGTACGTACTTCTCAGGCCACCCAGCGCCAGGTCACGAATAGCGCGGTCAGGGCGATACCCAGCAGCACGCTGACGACAAGCCAGGCATAGAGCGCCTTCCGGCTCCGTGAGAACAGGTATCCCACAACGAGGAAAAGCGGGAACGCGCCGAGCATGAACCGAGGCATGCTCATGAGCGGGAAATTAGGCGCTGGGGTGAGGACGGGAAGTAGCGTAACGACGAACGTGTACGTCGAGAGCCCTGGCGGCAGCACCACGAACCCTATTCCCATCAGGACGAGGAAGAGGGCAAAGAAGGCGAGGCTAAAGGTGTTGGAGGCATAGAGCGCGGGGGCTGCACCCGGGGCGGTAAACAGCGCCTCAGGGTTCAGGACGAAGCGTGCCCCCTCCCCCGCGGCGTCCCAGGCCCTCTCCAGGGTGGTCGCCGGGTTCGTGAGCTTGCGCCCCCAGAAGCCTTGGGCACGGCCGAAGATCAGCGGGTCGCCGAACCTCGCCCACAAAAAGGCCACGTACCCGAGGAACCCGACCGGCACGAGCCCTAGGGACAGAAGGCCCCGCCACCCGAACTCCCGCCGGTGCCTCAGAAACTCGTAGCCCAAAGGGATGAGCAGGAGTACCCCGAGGTTGCGCGTTGCCGAAGCCAGCGCCCCGAACAGGCCGGCGAGCAGGAGGTCGCGCCGTACGTAAGCGGCCCAGAAGGAGCCGGTGGTGAACGCCAGGAAGGGCGCCTCGGTGTACGGGGCGCCCAGGAAGAAGGCGGTCGGGAAGAACGAGAAGGCGAGCGTGGTCGCCCTCGCGGTCCCGGTCCCGCCGAACTTCTCGGCGATCCGGTAGAGGAAGTAGGTCGCGAAGAGCGTGCAGACCAGGGAGACGAGGACGCCCGAAAAGGCCGGCCCTATCCCGAAGATCATCCCGGCCCGCACCAGGATCGGGTAGAGAGGGAAGAACGCCGTGCTCTGAGGGGCACGCGGCCCGTAACCCTCCGTGGCGAGCTCCGAGTACCAGGCCCCGTCCCAGTGCGCCCAGTAGTTGAGGAAGCCGGAAGGTTCCACGGGCTCGCCCGCCGGCTCCGCCCAGGGAAGAAAGATCGCGGCGAACGTACCGACGACGAAGAAGAGCAGCCGCGAGGCCCCAAAGGTCGCGAGGACGAAGGGCCACGCGCCCCCTGCCTTCCCCCTGGCGCCCTTTGTATTAGTAACGGAGATTCGGCCCCCTGTTCATCGCCCACCATGCACCCGCGAAAGCGAGGGCGGCGAGGGCGACCACGATCGCGAGCGTCGGGTAGGGGTTCGTATCGGAAGCTCTCAAGGTTGCGTAACGGGCGGCGTCGACCATATAAAAGATCGGGTTGAAGAGCGTCGCTAACTTCAGGGCCGGCGGGAGCATGTCAGCCGAATAGAAGACCCCGCCGAGGAAGGCCAGGGGCTGTATCACGACGTTGGTCATGAAAGTGACGTGGTCTATGCGGGCCGAGACGACGCCCACGACCACGCCGAGGGCGGAGAAGGTGAACGCGACCGTCGTCGCGGTCAGGAGCAGCAAGACGGGGTGCGAGACGCCAGCACCAGCGAACGGCGTCCCGACCACGAAGACACCGACGCCCACGATCAGGCCGCGCAGCGTCCCCCCGAGCGTATAAGCCAGCGCTATCTGCGCGTCGCTCATCGGGCTTATGAGGATGTCGTCTATGTAGCGCTCGCGTTTGGCGTCGAAGACGGAGGTCGAGGTGTTCATGTACGCCCCGGTAATGAGGCTCATAAGGGCGACGCCGGGGAGAATGTACTGGAGGTACGGAACCCCGTCGACCTCCCGGATGCGCCCGCCGAGGGCCACCCCGAAGACGACCACGTAGAGGAGCGAGGTGAGGAGCGGCGGTATGAGGGTCTGCGTCCACACGCGGACGAAGCGCAGGATCTCGCGCCCCAAGAGCGTCCGGAACGAGCGGTTGAAGGCGCTCTCAAGCAACGTCATGGCCGACCACCCTCAGATATACCTCCTCGACGTTTCTGGCCCCGTACTCCTCCTTGAGATCGGCCTTGGTGCCCTGCGCCGCGATCTTGCCGCCGTTTATAAGCGCGATCTCCTCGCAAAGCTCCTCCGCCTCTTCGAGGTAGTGTGTGGTCAGAAGCATCGTCATGCCACCACGGTTGAGCTCCCGGACGTACTCCCAGAGCCGATATCGAAGCTCCACGTCAACCCCGGCCGTCGGCTCATCCAGAAACAATATCTTCGGGTCGTGGACGAGGGCGCGAGCGAACATTACCCTCCGCTTCATCCCACCCGAGAGCGTGCTCGTGCGCGCCTTGCGCTTATCCAGGAGAGCGAACCGCTCCAGAAGCTCCTCCGTCCTCTCTTTGGCCTTCTTCTTCTCGACCCCATAGTAGCCCGCGTGGTAGATGAGGGACTCCTCGACGGTGAGGAACTTATCCAGGTTGATCTCCTGCGGCGAGACCCCGATCATGCGTCGCGCCTCCTTGTACTCGGCGAACGCATCCTTCCCGAAGACTTTTACGTTCCCCGAATCGGGCCGCGCGAGGCTCACTATGCTGTTGATGAGCGTCGTCTTCCCGGCTCCGTTCGGCCCGAGGAGCCCGAAAAACTGCCCCGCCCCGACCTCGAGCGAGACCCCATCGAGCGCCACCAGCCCGTTGGAGTAAGTCTTCTTCAGCCCCTCGACCTTGAGAGCCGGCACGTCTTCCCGGATCACAGGCCGAGCACCTCCTTCGCGGCCTTCTCGCCCGAGAGCATGGAGCCGTTTATGGAGGAATCCTCGGTGTAATCGCCCGCGAGCACGAGCCCGGGAGTGTCCGTCCGGTTCCCCGGGAGCCTCCCGTGGATGCCCGGCGGCTGGTCGAACTGCGAGTAGGGGACGCGGTAGACGGCGAGCGGCTCGAGGTCCAGCCCCGGGTACCACCGGCTTACGTCCGCCACCCCGCGCCGAAAGACTTCCTCGTCCGAAAGCTCGAAGCCCGCGAGGGAGACCACGCTGAGGAGGTGCTCCCCGCGCGGAGCATACAGCGGCGAGACGTTGCTGATTTGTACTGCGTTGTTCACAAAGGGGTCTTTCTCCGAGTTGAGCATTATCTTCTTGCCGCCGATAGGGCGGTCCGTCCAGTAGTACGCGCAAATCTGCCCGACCGCCCCCTCGGGCACGGAAGCGCCGGTCAGCTCCGCCGCGGCAGGGGCGTCGGTCGCGACGACCACCCGGTCGGCCTCCTCCGCTTCACCACCCGTCTCGACGCCTACGACCCTCTCCCCCTTCCGGAGCAACGCCCCGACCGGGCTGTTCAACCTCACGGCGCCTTCGGGCAGATGCGAGGCGAGCTGCTCGGGGATCCTGCCTATGCCCCGGGCGGGTACGGTCGTCCTGCCGGTTGCGAGCATCTTGAAGGTAAAGCGCAGGACGCGGGAGGAGGTCGAGAGCGAGCGGTCCAGAAAGATCCCACCGTAGAACGGCCGGAAGAAGCCGTCTATAAACAAGTTGGAGAAGCCCTGTTCCCGCAGATACTCCAGCGAGGAGACGTCCCCTTCCCCGTTAACCCCGCTCACGCTCTCCGTCCCCTCCGCGACGCTCGCCGCGCCGAGCCTCAAGGTGCGCAGCTTGTCTGAAAAGGTCGCGGCCCTCGAGAGTAGCGACGGGACGAGGGCCTTCGGGTCCCGCAACGGGTCCGAGAGCACGGTCTCCTCGCGGCCCCGGCGGAGAAGCGCACCGGGATCGAAGGTACGCAGGTCGAGCGATTCGTGATCCAGATGCCGCCGGGAGACAGGATAAGACGTAAAGTACACCTGAAACCCACGGTCGAGCAGGAACCCGTCCTTCTCGTCCGTCCGGACCCGTCCTCCTACCCCATCCGAAGCTTCAAGCACGACGACCTCGGCCCCACCCTCCGCCAACACCTTTGCGCATGTGAGCCCGGCAAGCCCGGCTCCGACCATGATGACCTTCATAACTCGAAAGAGTGTACCCGCCGTGAGGGGTAG
>JADDPY010000706.1 GCA_016781635.1 Rubrobacter sp. | reverse complement strand
GAGCCGCCGCAAGGTGTTCGCGGGCATGGCCTCAAGCTCACAAGAGACGTTCCCGTAGCGCGCCATGAACTCGGCGGCGTCCGAGTCCGTCTTTTTGACGCCGCGCGTGACTAGACCGTATTCCATGACCTGCTCAAAGGACACGGCCACGCGGTGGGCGGTGAGTTTCTGGTCCTCCGGTACATGCTCCCTCAAGCCCGCCTCTATCTTCTCGGCTATCCGGAAGCCCGCCGGGTCGAAGTCGGAGAGGATGTAGACCACCGTAGGGCGTCCATCCTCCTTGATAGACTCCGCTGCTTCGTAGAGGTAGGAGGCCGAGGATTGTCCCTTACTGACGTGCAGCTCGAGGCCGAACTCATGGAGCACCACGGGCGCGATCACGCCTTGCATGGCGTCCTTCTCGCACCACACCTCAACGTTGACGGGTGAGTCCTGCCAGTAGTCCTTACGGTAGTTGTCCGCCACGTACTCGGCGTAGGAGGCCATATCCCCAAAGCGGGCATACCTCCAGACACGCCGCGAGCTGTCGGTTATCCACCGCCACGGTAGGAGCCCCTCCCGACGCATGCGTAAGAGCGTCTGCTGCACGAGGTTGTAAGCCCTGTCGTCCTTGGGGAGATAGCGCTTGGAAACCATCCGGTAGTACATCCCGCGCACCGTCGAGGGGCGTTCCTCGAGGGCCAGCATGTAGAGCCGAAACTTCAGCCATTCCATCTCCGCGCGGGTCCTCCGTCCGCGCTTGCC
>JADDPY010000239.1 GCA_016781635.1 Rubrobacter sp. | reverse complement strand
AGCGCGTCGTGGTGCGTTAATAGCCCTCGGTCAGGGCGTCTATACGGTGCCCGAAGTGGTGCGAATACTCCAACCCACCATGACCCAGTACAAGGTCAGGCGTTGGCTGCACAAGGGGCTTTTGGGGGAACCCATACGGTGGGGTTCTACGGGTAGGCCGCACCTGCTTTCCTTCGAACAGCTACTGAAGGTCAGAACGATCCAAGCGCTTCGCGAGGGCGGCTTGCCGCTTCAACGCATAACGCCAGCCATTCGGATACTGTCCTCTCGGCTGTTTGAGCGGTTGTTCAGCGAGGAATGGCATGAACTGACGTTGTTCTCCACGGACGCGGGTAGGCTAGGGGTCATGGATGATCGCGGAGAAGTGGCCGTCGAAGTGGAGACGGGGCAGCGCATCATGCCGGAAACGCTTTCCGAACTGAGCGGTTATCTGCGGAAGACGCGGGACGATTGGGAGCGCCGCGAGATCGAGATAAGAGACTTTCCTCGCCTAGTTTCCAATGCCGGGATCGTGGCCGGTTCGCCCACGATCAAGGGAACCAGGATCGAGACTTCGGTGGTGGCTTACTTCGCCCAGACTCTAAGCGTGGAGAAGACCCTGGAGTTTTACCCCCACTTGGACAGGGACGCGGTCCTGCAAGCGATGAGCTTTGAGGGTGCGAAGCCGCTTGCGGCGTGAAGATACTCTCGGACGAAGATACCAGCTGGGATGAACTGATGGTGCGGTTGGATGCGCTCGGTTCCGCTTACGGGTGCAGCTTTGTTCCCTTTCCGCTTCGTTACCGTGGCCGCAGGATTCCCGACGAAGAAGTGCCGGGGATTTGCCGTCGCGAGGATGCAACGGCCCTCATAACCATCAACTACATGGACTTTGCGGCACGTCTGCCCTATTACCAAGCGTTGTTGAGCGAGGGCGTGTCGGCAATCGTGCTGAGGCAACCCAACCCAGGCACGGACACGCCCGACGTGGATTACCAGGTCGCCCTCGTCGAGCCGCACCTACGAAACATCGTGAGGCGACTACGGCAAAACGACGAACCGCTGTTATTCGTGTTGAACAAGAGCAGTATGCGTAT
>JADDPY010000279.1 GCA_016781635.1 Rubrobacter sp. | reverse complement strand
ATGATAGATTTCTCCACCCACGTCCTCTGCGAGACCGGCGAAGCCGGCGACCTCGTCCTGCGCGACTCCTACGCCGACTACCGCATACACGCCCTTGCGCCGGACGCGCAGACCGTCTGGGTCGTCCCCGGCGCGATGACCCGCGTCGCCGCCCCCGGCAGCAAGCTCGTCAACATCTCCAGCGGCGGCAAGATGAAGGACACCTGGGTGCTCCGGGGTTAGCCGGAAGAGACCGCGTTCGTAAGTCGATTCGCCGTCCCTTGGCGGCTCTATGCACCTTTCGGAGCATATCTTGTGCCCCCGTCGATCTGGTATCTTCGGTGGGGTATGGATTGGCTCTTTATCCTCGCCGGCGCGTTCCTGATCCTCGTGGGGCTCGTGGACGTCTTTTTCACGGTCCTGCACTACGACGGCTTCGGGTTCTTGAGCAGCCGCCTCTACAGCAGCATGTTCGGGGTCGTCTGCTACGCCACGCGCCCGTTGCCCAGGCGCTACCGGGCCCTGGGGCTCTCGATGGCCGCCCCGCTCATGGTACCGGTCACGATAGCGGTCTGGATCTCCCTCGTCGCTTTGGGCTACGCCCTGATCTACTACTCCGGCATGGACGAGAAGTTTTTCTCCCTGCCGGGCCGGACGCTCGATCCCTCCTTCCTGGAGGCGCTGTACTTCAGCGGGACGTCCATCTCCACCGTCGGTTTCGGCGACATCTCCCCCACGCACACCTTCTTCCAGGCGCTGGCCGTCTCCGAGGCGCTCATCGGGTTCGGCATCCTGACCCTCGCCATCACGTACATCCTCGGGGTCTACAACGTTTTGCAGCAGCTCGGCGTCGTCTCCGCCGGGCTCTACCACCAGGCCCAGGACACGAGCGACCCCTGGAGCATCCTCGCCCCGCACTTCTCGAACGGCGAGCACCGGGGCCTGGAGACCCACCTCA
>JADDPY010000434.1 GCA_016781635.1 Rubrobacter sp. | reverse complement strand
CATCGAAGCTCTCGCGGGCTTCGATTCTCTCCATCCAGGCCGCGACGTTCGGGTAGTCGGCGAGGGAGAGCGCGCCCTCTTCGTCGAGCTCGTGCAGCCGGACGAAGTTGCCGGCGTGGGCGATGTCCGCCAGGGAGAAGCCGTCTGCCAGGTACTCCCGGTCCCTCAGCCTCTCTTCGAGGCGTGACAAGGTGGCCTGGAGCTTCTCGAAAGCTTCGGAGATCCGCTCCTCGGAGAAGCCACGCTCGCGGCCCATCGTCGAGATGAAGACTTGCGGGTAGAAGTTGTCGTCGGCCTGGGCCATCCAGATTCTAGCGTAGGCTCGTGCCTTCGGGTTCTCGGGCAGGAGCTTCGGCTCCTCGAAGACCTCGTCGAGAAACTGATTTACGACGTTTGACTCATAGAGCGCGTCACCGTCGACCAGGATCACCGGAACCTTGCCGGTCGGGCTCGCCTCCAGGAACTCCTCGCTCTTGTTCTGGAGATCCACCTCGCGGGCCTCGAAATCCGCCCCTTTTTCGTGCAGGACCATCCTGGTCCGCCGGGCGTAAGGTCACCCCTTGGTGCTGTATAGTCTTAGCTTCACTGCTTGCCTCCAGTATCTATCCTCAACGCGGCCGACGCGCTGGGCAGTCTGAGCCACTCCTTCACGTGTTTACGAGTCGCGTACGCGACCGCGGTCGATATGCTACCGCAACGCATCGAGCTGCACCTTCTCGGGGTTGATCGACGAGACCTCATCTTTCTCGGCGAGAAGGTGCCGTGCCCGGTGCTCTTGATTCTCCGAGATGCCCGGCTCCGTGGACGCGCTCGGGCAACTCCTGTCTTACACGCGGCGGTTATAGATCAAGACTAGAGATTTACACGGCTATGTAGCCGCTGGCGGATCACATGCCTAGCCGACCGGGGTACGCGCGAAGCTTCCCTCATTGCTCTACGGAGTATCGGTCTCAGGTGTTCTTCCCGATCGCCGACCGCAGCATGTTGGCGGTCGGCGAGTTTCTCGGGCCTTCCGGAGTCTCGTAGAGCCTGCAACTCAGTCCGACCGTACGCGAGGCCGGGAAGGGATCCTCGCCGTCCACGAGCACGGTCGGGCTCCCGGAAAAACCGGGGTGGTTGCCGGAGCCCACGTCGACCATCGCTATGTCGGCTTCGAGCTCCCCTTCGGCGACCACCCTTTCGATGGTACGCAGGGTGTCGGCTACCCCGGGGCAGCCCTCGAAGTACAGAAGCTCTATCCGCAAGGTGAGGCTGTTACCAATCCTTCTTGCTGGTGTCGCAGGCCTCGACATGCTCCAGATTATCCCGGAGCAAAGCCTCGCCCAGGTTCAGCACCTGGAGTACTCTGTCGTCCGCGACGGAGTAGTAGGCGTTACGGCCCTCGCGCCTTACACGCACGTAACCGCACCACGACAAGCATCGTAGGTGGTCAGAGATGCGAGGCTGCGGCGCTCCAAGCTCGTGTACCAGGTCACCGACTTTGGTCTCGCCCCGTCGCGCTAGTAGCAGCAGGATGGAGAGCCGCGTCGAATTCGCAAAGCCGTTGAAGAAGCGCGCCAGGAGGCACATTTCCTCGCTCTCGCGGCCGACCTCAACCCCGGCGAAAGCCTCTCTTTCGGCGATTTCTTGCTGCATGTGTAGCTCCTTTCACGTCCCCCACACTATACACCCGGACGTATCCCACCGTATACAACGCTGACGCATTAAATTGCCGCCCTCAGGGTCGATTCGCACGGACCACCCGTAGACAGGACTATGGTCCAAAGAATAACAAAAAGTGTTGACGAGGGAAAGGCTTTTAGGATGCGTGTTGAAACTTGGATAGCATAATGTTGGGTTGGAGCGTCGATCTTGTTCTGCCCGTCGGTTAGAATGTTGAGTTAAGGGAAGCGAGCATCCGCATATATGGAGGCTTCGAGCGTGGGGATAGTGGATAGGGCGATTGCGAACTCCGTGCCCATGATACCGTGTCCCGTAGTGCGCAGGATCTCCCGTCGCTACATGGCCGGCGATAGCCTCGAAGAGGCGGTTTCCACGGTGAGGGACCTCAACAAGCAAGGTTGCGTCGCCACGCTGGATGTATTGGGAGAATTCACCAAGGACCGCTCCGACGCGGCCGAAAAGCTCGAGCAGTACAAGCGCGTCGTCGATGCCATCGTGGAGAACAACCTCGAGAGCGGCATCTCGGTGAAGCTCACGGGGCTCGGCCTCGACCTCGACGAGGGGCTGTGCAGGAGCAACCTGGAGGAGGTGATCTCCTACGCAGGGGAGAGGGGGAGGTTCGTTCGGGTGGACATGGAGGACTCCTCGCACACTGCGCGCACGATTCAGACCGTGCTGGACATGCACGAGCGGTACGCGAATACCGGCGCCGTCGTACAGGCTTACCTCAGGCGGAGCCTCGGGGACGTGACGCGACTCGCCGGGGCCGGGGTCTCGGTGCGCTTGTGCAAAGGCATCTACGTCGAGCCACGCGAGATCGCCTACAAGGGCTTCGACACCGTCCGACAGAACTTCGTTCTGCTTTTGGAGGAGCTTCTGAAGGCGGGCTGCTACGTGGGGGTCGCCACCCACGACGAGTACCTCGTCTGGCACGCCCTGAGGATCACGCACGAGCTCGGCCTCTCGAAGGACCGCTACGAGTTCCAGATGCTCCTCGGGGTGGACGAGCAACTGAGACGCATACTAGTCGGAACGGGGCAGAAGGTACGGGTGTACGTGCCGTTCGGGAAGGACTGGTACGAGTACTCGACGCGCAGGCTCAAGGAGAACCCGAAGATAGCCAGGTACGTGGCGAAGGACGTCGTCGGCGGCGCTTTGGGGCTTATCAAGCGTTAAGGGAACCGGAGGTAAGCCGTGGGACTCATACCCTACGAGAACGAGAAGTACCAGGACTGGTCGGATGCACGGGCGCAGGAGAAGATGCGCGGTGCTCTGTCGACGGTCGGAGAAGCTTTGGGGCGAAGCTACCCGCTCATCATCGGCGGCAAGCGGGTGGAGACGGACGCAGAGATAGCCTCGCTGGACCCTTCGGAGCCGTCGAGGGTTGTCGGGCGCGTGGGTAGAGCCACCGAGCGCGAGGCCGATATGGCGCTGGAGACGGCGACGCAAGCTTTCGGCTCGTGGAGCCGGACGGCGCCCGAGGCCAGGGCCAGGATCATGCTGAGGGCCGCGGGGATCATGCGCCGCAGAAAGTTCGAGTTGCTCGCGTGGGAGGTTTACGAGGGCGGGAAGCCCTGGTCCGAGGCCGACGCGCAGGTGGCCGAGGCCATCGACTTTTTGGAGTACTACGCCCGCGAGATGCTCAGGCTCAAGGACGGGGTGCCCATCTACTCCATCCCCGGCGAGGAGAGCCGTTACTTTTATCAGCCGATGGGGGCGGGGGTCATCATCGCGCCGTGGAACTTCCCGACGGCCATCCTCACCGGCATGGCGAGCGCTGCCCTCGTTGCGGGTAACACCGTCGTGATGAAGCCCAGCGAGTTCACCCCGATCACGGGTGCGATCGTCGCGGAGATCTTCGAGGAGGCCGGCGTCCCCGACGGGGTGATGAACTACCTTCCAGGGTACGGCTCGGAGGTAGGGGATTACCTCGTCTCGGATGCGCGCACGCGCTTTATCTCGTTCACCGGCTCGATGCGGACGGGGCTCAGGATCAACGAGCTCGCGGCGCGGCAGGTGAAGAACCAGCGTTGGATCAAGCGGGTCATCGCCGAGATGGGCGGCAAGGACGCCATGATCATAGACGACTCCGCCGACCTCGACTCCGCCGCCGCCGACATCGTCAAGAGCGCCTACGGCTACTCGGGCCAGAAGTGCAGCGCAGCGTCACGGGCCATCCTGCACGCCGACGTCTACGACGAGGTACTGAACATGGTCGTCGAGCGGGCGAGGGCGCTCAAGATTGGGGCGCCGGCAGGTGCCGAAGGCGGCGCGGACGTGAACGTGGGGCCTGTCATAAGCGAGCCGCAGTTCGAGAAGGTCTCAGGCTACATCGATGTGGGCAAGGAAGAGGGCGAGCGCGTCCTCGGCGAAGACCCGGGCGACCCGAAGAACGGCTACTTCGTCCCGCCCACGATCTACGCTGGCGTCGAGCCGGGCGCGAAGATAGCGCAGGAGGAGATCTTCGGCCCGGTCCTCTCCGTCATCCGCGCCTGTGACTTCGACGACGCTCTCAAGATAGCCAACGACAACCCCTACGGCCTTACGGGGGGCGTCTACTCGAAGAACCGCGAGCACCTCGAACGCGCCCGCCACGAGTTCAAGGCCGGCAACGTCTACTTCAACCGGGGCATCACGGGGGCGCTGGTAGGCGTGCAGCCCTTCGGCGGTCTCGGCCTCTCCGGCACCGACTCGAAGGCCGGCGGTCCCGACTATCTGCCGCTCCACATGCTCGCCCGGACGGTCGTCGAGAGGTTCTAGCGAGCTCGGGGGTGATCCGGTGCTTTTAGGGTGTTACTCGAAGACCTCGGCGACGGGGTATTCGAAACCGGGCACCACATCGTCCCCGTTCAGGGTGTCCGTTGCGGTGAGAGTGCTCGTGTCTTTTGGGGATTTGTGGACCGCTATGGAGCGGGTACCGGGATAGACGACCCATACGAGGCGAGGCCTGGCCTCCAACCACATCTGGACCTTCGATTGGACCTCGGCGGCCGTATCGTTCGAGGAGACTACCTCGACGGCCAGGTCCGGGGCGAGGTCCCGGCATCCTCGGGCGAGCCTCCGGTGGGTATGTGTTCCCGCGTCACAAAGGAGATGTC
>JADDPY010000201.1 GCA_016781635.1 Rubrobacter sp. | reverse complement strand
GCCGTCGTTCGCCGGGTCTTCGACGATCTGGCCCTCGAAACCGACGTCCCCCAGCAGCCGTAGCCAGGTGACGCGAGGGATGCCCACGATCTGGCGGTCGACGACGGTGCGCAGTTCGTCGTTCTCCTTCAGGGCCAGGATGACTTCGTAGTTGACCTTGGTCTCGTTCGGGTCGGCGTCCCAGACCCATTCCAGGTACCTGACGCCACGATCGGCGGCGTCTACCCGTTCGTGCGTGGTCCGGGGCCGAAAGGTTTCGGCTACCCAGTTGGGCACAGTGACAACTACGCTGCCGGGCTTGCAATGCTCGTGGGCCGTGACTAGAGCCGCGCGCAGATCCTCCTCGCCTGTCATGTACGATGGCGTCGTGGATCAGAACGGCGTCGAACGTCCTGCCGAGGCGTAACGCGCCTATATCGCCCTCGATATGTTCGAGCTCGGGGTTCTGTTTCTTGCTCTCCATCAGCATCTCACCCGAAATGTTGTTTAGCGTCAGAGTGGAGTTTTTCTTCAGAAACCACGCGACATTGCCTCCCCCGCTGCCCAGCTTCAGCACGGTACTGGCACCTTCGGCTCGTAAAAGCGTTCCAAAGAAGGTGGCTTCTTCCGCGTAATCTTCGGTCGGCGAGACCAGCCGCCACCAGCCGGACAGCTCCTTGTACAGCTTTGGTTGCTCGGTCCCCATGCAGCAAATCTACCAGTGACAATGCGGCGGTAGAAACACTTCAGCGTAAGCTTCCGGGTAGGGTGGAACAACGGGCACTTAGCCCTTATCGTCGAGTCCCTGCTTGAAGGCGTTCCAGGCGAGGGTAGCGCAGCGGATGCGGTTGGGGGTCTGAATGATCCCCTTAAGCGCCACGAGGTCTCCGAGATCTTCGTTCTCTTCGGTGCGCATCATCTCCAGGAACGCCTGTATCTCCCCTTCTGCCTCCTCGCGGCCCTTGCCCGAGAGGCGCTCGGTGAGCATGGAGGCGGAGGCCTGCGAGATGGAGCAGCCGCGCCCGGTGAAGCTCACCTCGGCCAGCTTGTCCCCCTGAAACCTGGCGTAGACCGTCACCTCGTCGCCGCACAGTGGGTTGAGGAGATGCTCCCGCAGATCCGCATCCTCGAGTTCGCCCCGATGGCGAGGGCTTTTGTAATGGTCGAGAACTATCTCCTTGTAGAGATCCTGGAGCATGCTGAAAATTGTATCAGCAAGGATTTGCCTCGTACCGACGCTTTTTAGATCTGGCACTCTTATTCTAGGACGTTGAGCGGCTCCGGGTGTTCGCCGCGTCCCCGGTCTATGCTTACCCGCCCAAGGCGTGTCGGCGGTGCCAGTCTTCCAGCGACTCCTCGGGGTACTCGGGGTAGTGGATCTCGTCGGGGGCCTCGGGGATCTCGCACCAGGGCGCCGCGTAGTTCAGCATGAGACGGATGTGCTGGGGCGGTTTCGGGAGCGGCGTATCGATGGCGGAGGCAAAGGGGTGGACGAGTTCCGGGTAGCTCGGGGAGAAGAGCCAGAGGAAGCTCCCGCAGAAGCGGCAGAAGTTCCGCTCCGCCTCGCTCGCGGGCGCATCGTCCCCTTCCCCGCGATCGTAGAGCTTCGCGTTGTAGACGGAGATGCTCTCCCGGCCCTCGACCTCCAGGGTGTTGGCGTCGGCGCCGAGGTTGATCGCGAACCCCCCACCGCCCGCCGTTTTGCGGCAGATGGAGCAGTAGCAGGCCTGGTACGGGTACGGCGTCGAGGACTCGACCCGGAAACTGACCGATCCGCAGTGGCAAGATCCTTCGAGTAACATTTCATCCTCCATCATTGGGCCCAGGGAGCAGTACGAAGCGCTCCCCCTTACAGGCGGTCGAACCCTCGCAGCGAGGCGGCCTCCTCGTTACCGTCTACGGCAAGTCCCGGGCTGGTCAAGCGCTCTACGATGCGCTCGTGCAGCTCTTTGAGGTCCGTCTCCTTGCCGGAGAGCGGGATGGGGCTGCCGGTCACGGTGTACCACTCCTCCGCTCCGGCGTAGCGCACATGGACGTCGAGAAGCTTGGCTTCGGGGAGCGTGCTGACCTCCAGCTCTCCGGTGACGGCGCCTGCCTCCTGCGTCATCACGCCGCCCGTGGTCGAGACGATATTCGAGCGGGACTCTACGGTTACCCGCCCTCGCACGTGTCGAGCATCTCGGTGAGTGCGTTCTTCTCCTCGGGGTTCACGCTCAGCCCGTAGTCGGATTTGATGCCGATCCAACGCACGGCGTACTCGCACCATATCTCTTCGTTCGGTGGTCTCCACGCTTCCGGGCCCTTGTCCCCCTTCTCCTGGTTCGCGTTGTCCTCCACGGCGAACAGGACGTTCGGGGCGTTGGCGTAGGCCTCGCGCTCTGCTGAGTCCCAAGACGAAGCCCCGCTCCTCCAGGCGTTGGCGAGCGGCACGATGTGGTCTATGTCGATGTCCTGGGGATCTGTATACGTGTTTGTCGTGTACGGGTCGAGCCAGGTCCCGGATACGATCTTGCACCTATCTCCCACGACGACGTCTTCGCCATCACGGATCAAAGCCGCATCGCGCACGTCGCAGGACTCCTCCGGTGCCTCCCACCCGAACTCGCTCACCTGACTCCAATGATCGAACTTCTCCCGGGAGTAACCCGCCATGGAGCCGGGCTCGGAGATGGGAAGCTCCTCAAGGGTCGCCCGGGCGGTTCCGGGGTCGCCGCTGGCAAAGCCGCCACTGACGGCGTTACCGCTACTGGAGGGGCTGCCGCCGTCTCCTTCGCCGCTTCCCGTCGTCGGCCCGGAGAAGTAGGTCCACAAAGCGACAACGGCGAGTACCAGGAGCAGGGAGGCGAGCCCGGAGATTCCGCGGCGGCTCCCATGGCTTCGCCTCCTACGACGACTCACTGGCCGCAGCCCCCATCCGTCCGCATCCGAGCGCTACCCTCCAAGGCTAGCGCCTCCTTCGCCCGCCGACCTTCACCTGCTTGGGGTTCAGCGCGACGTAGACGGTGCCGTCCTCGATCTTGATCTCGTGCGTAGGGACGGCCTTGACGGCGGGGAGGCTCTTGGCCTCTCCGGTCTTTACGTCGAAGGTCGCGCCGTGGAGCGGGCATTTGATGCGGTCGCCGACGAGGCCGCCTTCGCTGAGGTAGGCGAAGGCGTGGGTGCAGATGTTCTCGAGGGCGTAGAGCTCACCGTCGACGTTGCACAGCGCCACGGGCCGGCCCTCTACCTCGTAGGTCTTGACCTCGCCGGGGGCGACATCATCCGAGGGGGCCAGCTTGTGGAACTCGGGCACGCTACGCTACCCGGTTCTCGAAGCCCAGGCCGATCTTGGCTTCTATCACGCGGTCGAGCTTCTCCTTGAGGCCCAGCAAGGGGACGCGGCTCGTGACCTCGCCGAAGAACCCGAAGACGACGAGCCTCTCGGCCTCGTGGCGCGGGATGCCCCGGCTCATGAGGTAGAAGAGCTCCGTCTCGTCGACCTGCCCCGTCGTCGAGCCGTGCGAGCACTTTACGTCGTCCGCCATGATCTCCAGGTTCGGCAAGCTGACCGCGAAGGCGTCGTCCGTCCCCAGAATAATGTTGCGGTTGGTCTGGTAGGCGTCGGTCTTCTGTGCCCCCGGCTCGACCCGGATAAGCCCCGAAAAGACCGTAACCGATTCGTCGCGTAAGGCGCCCTTGTACACGAGGTCCGAATGGGCATTAGGCGCCAGGTGGTCCTGAAGCGTGTGGTGGTCGAGGACCTGGTTCTGATCGGCGAAGTACAACCCAAGCATCTCCGAATCGCTTCCGTCCGCCGTTAGCCCTGCCTCGACGTTTGTCCGACTAAGCTGAGCGCCGAAGGAGACGACGAGGCTCTTCATCGTCGCGTCTTTCTCGGTTGCGCTCCTGATGGTGTTGAAGTGTAGGACGTTACGCTCCCAGTTCTGTAGGGAGACGTAGCGAAGCTGCGAACCCTGCCCGACGTAGAGCTCGACCGCCCCGTTGGAGAACGACGGGTCCTCGGCATCGGCGCTCGCATACTCGTCGATGTATGTCACGCTCGCGTTCTCCTCGACTACCACGAGGGTGCGCGGCATGATCGAACCGACCACGTCGAGCCAGCGGTAGCTCTGAATAGGCACCTCGACGTCGACTCCGCGCGGCACGTAAAGGAATGACCCTCCCGCGAAAGCCGCGGCACTAAGCGCCGCAAACTTGTCGTAGCCCTCCGGCACCAGCCCGAAGAGCTTCTCCTTGACAATCTCCTCGTGCTCCTGAAGCGCCGTGTGGAGGTCCGTAAACACGACGCCCTTGTTCTTGAGCTCGTCGTCGATGCGCGAGTAAGCGGTCTCGGAGTTATGCTGCACGAGCAGCGCGGAGTTCTCCTCGCCCTCGGTAATAAGCTTGCGAACGGCCTCCGGCAGCTCGTCCTCCGAGGAGGCGTCCGGGCTCGGGGCGTAGGGAAGGAAGCCCTCTATCTTGACGTCCGAGATGTCCGTGTAGCGCCACGCCTCGTCGCGGAGCGTCGGCATCGGGAGCTTTTCGAAGGCGCGCCACGCCTCCAATCGCTTCTCCGTGAGCCAGCCCGGCTCGTTCTTTAGAGAAGAAAGCGCCTTCACCGTCTCCTCGCTTATGCCGCGGGTTTTTAGTATTTCCGGCACTTCCCTCTGCTGCATGCTATCTGCCTTTCTTACGCTAAAAAATAGGGCGAGCCCTCAAAGAGAGCCCGCCCTACCAAACTAGTCCTGCAAGCTACAACCAGCGGCTCCTAGCCGACCGAGCCTTCCATCTCCAGCTGGATCAGGCGGTTCA
>JADDPY010000703.1 GCA_016781635.1 Rubrobacter sp. | reverse complement strand
AGCGGAGCTGAACCGGTAATGGTGTTGCCATTACAGAATCGAGGAAAACGCGTATGACTCCACAGCAAGCCATAGATGCCTATCGGACGGCGGCCAACACGGTGGATTCCGAATTTCGCAGCTATCAGGAATTAAGCGATCAACTGTTACGTGCGATGACTGCACAAGATGCGGCGCTTATCGCTGAGCTTGTGTCAACGATGCAGGTATCGGTAATGAATGTGCTTGATGCAATTGCCGCCGCGCGGCGTGCGTATGCCGCGCTCCCACCGGCTGACGATTTAGCGCATGCCCCTGTTGAGACTCGGGATATATATGCGATGTTTCTCCAGGCTGCTACCGAGGGCCAGCGGGCCATGGATCAGGTAGTGGAGCGATTAAAGGCTATTCCGCCCTTCGACACCCTGCCTTTTGATTTTTATCGAGAGCATGACCGCTAATGTCACCGCAGTTGTCACCGGGCGTAATGGCGCTGTCACCGCTGACGCAACCGCAACCGCAACCGGACGTTGTACGCGGTGCAACCGTAGGTAACGGCATATGTTACGCCTAGGAGCGCGATGTGTAACGGCCTAACGAAAGGCAAGGGAATGCAAGACACAGCACAACTTTCATCGAAGCAAGCGCATATCCTTGCCCTGTTGCTGAGTGGCGATAGCATCGAGGCCGCGGCCGGCAAGATGAAGGTTAACCCGGCGACGGTGCACCGGTGGCTGGATGATCCAACGTTCGCGACGGCCTACCAGCAGGGACGCCGGCAGATTGTGGAGCAGGCTATGACCAGTCTGCAGGCGCTGGCCGACGAAGCGATTGGCGTCGTGCGAAGCATCTTAACCGGCAGTGCCTCTGATACGGTCAAGCTGCGGGCGGCGCTCGGGGTGATTGACCATAATCTCAAATGGTTGGAACTCAAAGATTTAGAGCAGCGTCTGGCCGCGCTGGAAGCGAGCATCAAATGAAGCAGCTTGACCGCCGCCTGTCCAAGCTGGAAGCCCA
>JADDPY010000356.1 GCA_016781635.1 Rubrobacter sp. | reverse complement strand
ATGTTGATTGCGGTGGGTGTTACCCACGTCGGGTGCGGCAGACCGGCGCCCCCTTGGTCCTGTCGAGACCGTCCGCGAGTCCTGGTCGCCGTGCCCGCCTTCCCTGAGAGTCCGAACGGTTGCCGGGGCGAGAGAGCCCGCATTTGCAAGGAAGGGCCGAGAGGGAGGAGCTATTCGTAGGAAGGAGTTGAGGATGGACGTATACGTGGGCATAGACGTGTCGAAGGTCAGGCTGGATATCGCCGCGCGACCCGCAGGGGAGGCATGGAGCCTACCGAACGACGAGGAGGGGATCGAGGAGCTGCTCGACCGCCTCGAGAGGATGCGTCCCTCGCTGGTTGTGTTGGAAGCGAGCGGCGGATACGAGCGCCCGGTGGTAGCCGCCCTTGCCGCAGCCAGGCTGCCGGTGGCGGTCGTGAACCCGAGGCAAGCTCGGGACTTCGCCAAGGCCACGGGCAAGCTGGCTAAGACAGATGAGCTCGATGCCCAAGCTCTGGCGCACTTCGGGGAGGCGGTGAGGCCCGAGGTGCGGCCGGTGCCCGACGAGCAATCGCAAGAGTTCGCGTCGATCCTAGCCCGTAGGCGACAGGTGGTGGGGATGCTCGGAGCGGAGAGGAACCGCATCGAGACCGCGACCTCGTCCGTGAGGCGGCGCATCGAGGCGCATATTGAGTTCCTGGAGTCGGAACTCGATGAGCTCGACGGGGAACTGGAACGGACAATCCGGGAGAGTTCGGTGTGGAGGGAGAAGGATGAGCTGCTGCGGAGCGTGCCGGGCGTTGGACCGAAGGTGTCGGCTACCCTGCTGGCCGACCTGCCTGAGCTCGGCACCCTCGACGACAAGAAGCTGGCGGCGCTGGTGGGCGTCGCGCCCCTGAATCGCGACAGCGGGGTATTCCGGGGCAAACGCCGCGTCTGGGGAGGCAGGGCAGCTGTGCGGCAGATGCTGTATATGGCCGCGGTGACGGCCGCTCGGTGCAACCCGATCTTCAAGGAATTCTACGAACGGTTGGTCGCCGCAGGCAAGCCGAAGAAGGTGGCGCTCACTGCGTGCATGCGCAAGCTGCTGACGATTCTCAACTCGATGCTCAGGCATAAGACCCGGTGGCAACAACAACAA
>JADDPY010000410.1 GCA_016781635.1 Rubrobacter sp. | reverse complement strand
GCGAAGCGCCGCAGCTACGGCACGATACTCGTCGACTTGGAGCGTCACAGGGTGGTGGACCTGCTGCCCGACCGGGAAGGGCAATCAGTGGTCGCCTGGCTTGAGCAGCACCCCGAGGTGGAGGTGATTACCCGAGATCGCAGCGATACCTACAGGGAGGCGGCGAAGAAGGGGGCGCCGCAGGCGGTACAGGTGGTGGACCGCTGGCACATCCTCAAGAATCTCATCTCTTACTTGGAGAGATGCCTCCTTCACCACAAGCCCGCCCTTAAGGAGGCCGCTCCCTTGCTGCGTGGCTTGGTGGCGGTGGAGATGCCCCCCGCCCAGCGCCCACACCCTCGGCAAGACGACGCGCAAGTCGCCAGCCGGCATAGACACCAAGAGTATCTAACGAGATGGGAGGAAGTACACCGCCTGAGGGACGTCGGGGCCGACATAGCGGACATCGCGAGAACGGTAGGGCTGAGCCGCACGAGCGTATACAGGTATCTGAGGATGCGCGACCCACCCCATCGTCACCTGCAGAAGCCTCGAGCCAAGACGATCGATCCCTACAAGGATTACCTGGTGAAGCGGTGGAAGGAAGGGTGCCACGACCGGGGCCGACTCTACAGGGAAATCCGGGATATGGGCTACCAACACTCGGAGTCGAACGTGTTCCGCCTCTTCGGGGCGTTGAGGCGGTTACACGGCGAAGAGTACGAGCGGGTGGGTGGGTCGTCGGGAACATCGGTACGGCCCCCGTCGGCGATACACGTCGCCTCACTGCTCGTGCGATGCCCGGAGGAGTTGGACCAGAAGCAGGCCCGCTATCTTGAGAGACTGTGCGAGCTGGATGAGGAAGTGCGGCATGCCTACGAGTTGACACAGGAGTTCTGCTCGATCCTGCGGGGCCTGGAGGGTGAGCGGCTGGGGGCTTGGTTGTGCGCCGTCGAGCGGAGCAGGATAGACGATCTCCAGCGGTTCGCCCTGTCGATCGAGGGGGACTACGACGCGGTGAAGGCGGGGTTGACCCTGACATGGTCGAACGGGCAAACAGAGGGCCAGGTCAACAGATTGAAGCTCCTGAAGCGCCAAAGCTACGGTCGTGCGGGCTTC
>JADDPY010000116.1 GCA_016781635.1 Rubrobacter sp. | reverse complement strand
TAAAATGTACAAAGTCGAGATCAGAACTGGCGTGATAACACCACGCTGATCATGGTGATTGGGGTGGCTGTGCTTCTTGGTTTGTAGTAGGTGGTAAGCCAAGTTGAGCACTATCGGACGGACGAGAGGGCACCTGTCCAGATCACTGGCTGGCACAGGTGCCCTCTTCATAGCGGGCGATCGCGGATGCAGGTGAGACCAGATACGCCTCGTCGGTGACGAGAGTTAATTCTAGCACGACCCAGGCCCGTCAATTCCCCTTTCCTTGATCGCTCGCGTGTACGGCCCGAAGAACAGGATCCCGATGGTGCGCGTGACGATGTAGAAGAAAAGCGTACCGACGTCTACCCGTTATTCTGGTCCAAGTATCTGCCACGCGGGACTAGGCAGCAAGTACCATCGCCGTCGCTCCCGTCAGGATTCCGATCAGCACCACCAAACCCATCACCAACCATAGCACCTTGGTCGGAAATTCCTTGCGGACCATGATCAGAGACGACAGGCTGATTGCCGGCAAGGTGATTAACAAGGCTGCTGCGGGGCCCACACCCAGGCCAAACGACATCATTGTCTTGATGATCGGGACTTCGGCGAACGATGGAATGATAAACAGTGCGCCCACCACCGCAAGCCCAAGCATGAGCAGCACGTGGTTTCCCCACTCTGGGCTGATCGCCGGGAACAGCCAACCGCGAACAGCACCAAGTACAAAGACACTGAGGACAAAGGCCGGCACCACGTTGATGGTTATGCTCCAAAGAGTCCGTAACCAGCGTATCCAGAGTGATCCTTCCTCTGCGCTTTGTGCCTCCAGGGGCGCAGTGAAGTCTTGGGGGTGGTCTTCTGGCATGAAGCGGTCAACCAGGGAGGCCACTCCAAAGACAGTCAGGATACCCGCCACGACACGTAAGACTGCGAACTGCCAACCCAGGATAAAGCCGATCAACACAATCGTCGCCGGATTGAACAGTGGATTGCCAAGGAAAAACGCGAGAGCCGCACCCATCGATACCGAGCTTTTGCGAAGCCCCACTACCAGTGGAGCAGCACAGCCCGTTCACATGGAGAACGGTACCGATCCAACACCGGCTAGGAGCGTCGTTCTGAAGGAACGGCGTCCGAGTAGCCGGAACAGCCAGTCACGCGGGACCAAGACCTGCAACAAGGAGCCGACGAGAATCCCAAGGATCGCCGGTTTCCATACGAAGCCAAAGTACGTAAGCGTGTATCCCCATGCTGCCTGCAACGAAGGCGTCGGTGCAGCAGGCGCTTTGCCGCTGATGATCGACGAAGCACCCAGCGGTTTTCCGCTGGCCGCCACCAGTGCTCGCTCAAAAGATGGACTCCACTTGGTGATGTACAGGCCGATCACGACCACCGCGACGAACAACACCACCATCAAAGAAGTACTTTTCGACCCTGTATTGCCTGCCGGAGCAGTACCTGTTGGTTCCATAACCATGCTATCCTTTCCATTCTAAGTTGAAGCAATGCTCAGTGCCCTCAGGGCAATCGCATCACTTTTTAGGGTTGACACCCCACTTTGGGTCCAAAAAGCACAAGAATGGACCTTCTATCCCCCACGTTCGCTGTATTTTTGCCCAGTTAACTGCAAGAACAGGCGCGAAATGGTAGTGAAGTGGGGGATTCACAGAAGATTCTAGGAGAAAAGTTGGCGAATTGTGAGATACCGTCCCTAAAATGAGGCAAAAAGTGACGCGATTGCCCTGTCAGTGCCCTGCTTCCCACCGCCGCGCGCATGTGGTGCACAATCCTACGTCGCAAAGCTGTTCTACCTCCATTTCTGCCGTGCTAAAACAGCACTGTGGCGGTTCATTGCGGCTGAGCACGCGGTGCAGCCGCTGCCTTCTGGGATTGCCGTGCCGCCCGTCGCAGCTGTGCCCGTGGCATGATGCCACGCTTCGGCGCAAGCAACATGGCCGCGAAGAACAACAACGCCTGCACGTCCGCCTCCGGTACGAGGCCAATCTCACCCAAAAATAGCGGAGCAATCGCGGGTCACGGTCTGGCACGCGAAGAACAATCGCATACCCCCCAGGAGTGACGTCCGCGAGACGCCGATGCGGCTGGTCCTTGATCGAGCCATCCAAGCGCGGGATCGGGTTGCCGTACACGTCGCTGGCGGGATGTCCCAGGTGGACCTCGATACGCGCTGCAAGCCGGTCGGAAAGCACGTGCTCTAAAGCATCAGCTTCAGCACAAACTTCATCCCACGGGCAGTCCAATGCTTTCACGAGAAATACTGTCAGCAGCCGGTAGCGGCGTAGCATACTCATCGCCACCTGGTCTCCCTGCTCTGTAAGCGTGACGCCATGATACGGGGTGTACACCACGAGCGCGTGGCACGCCAGGCGCTGGAGCATCTCGGTGACCGCCGCTGGGGTGACGCGTAGATGCGCCGCGAGCCGGGCGTTGGTGACGGTGTCATGCTCGCGCAAGACGGCGATTGCCCGTGTGTAATTCTCGGTTGCCACTGAGCGTGTGCATATCGACCGATGACCCTGGTACACGTCCTCTCTTTCAAAGTAACTAATTTTTTTTTAGGATACTCTAATTATAGCCAAAGAGGTTACGAAAATCAAACGACCACGAGAGGTGTATGCCTAACACTGGCCTGCTGGGGCTGCGTCAACACTCAGTTTTAGCGGTGATGTTCTCCAACTTCTCAGGTATCCTAGCTGGCTCTGAATCGAGCTTGCCAGGGAGTTCCGATGACTTGTCCGCACTGCGCCGCCACGACCACGACGGAGTTGACGAAGCGAACCCAACTGGGCTATCGGGCGTTTCGCTGTGCCGCTTGCCAGCGGCAGTTCAATGAGCGCACCGGCACTTCGTTCAACTACCTTGAGTTCCCCACCGACATCGTGCTGCTGGTCGTGCTCTGGCGCATTCGCTACAAGCTGAGCCTCCGTGATCTCGCCGAAATGTTCTTGGAGCGAGGTTTCGAGTTCACCCACGAGGCTGTTCGAGAGTGGGAGGTGCGCTTCGCCCCGCTGGTAGCAGACAAACTGCGCGCCAAGCGCAAAGGACAGGCTGGCCGCTCCTGGCACGTCGATGAAACGTACATCAAAGTTGCCGGTGTGTGGAAGTATCTCTACCGCGCCATCGACCGTGATGGGGATCTCATCGACTCAATGCTGAGTGAACATCGGGATATGGACACGGCAAAACGGTTCTTCAAGGCAGCCTTGGATATCGCTGAGGAGGTGCCGGAGCGGGTAACGACCGATGGTCACGACTCCTATCCGCGGGCGATCCGTGAGACGCTGGGCGAGGAGGTCACCCATCGCTGCAATCCGTATTTGAACAATCGGATCGAGCAGGATCATCGCGGCATCAAACAACGCTATTATCCGATGCGCGGCTTCGGAAACTTTGATGCGGCTGCACGTTTCTGTCGAGCCTTCGACGAACAACGCCACTACTTCCGGATGCGCACGAGCATGCGCCAACGTATGCCACCATTAGCTGAGCAACGACGGGAGTTCTGCGCCCGCCAAACGGCCTTGATGGGCGAGTTAATGGCTGCCTAATTCCCAACGCGCGGTTGCCAAGCACATCCACACATGCTCTTTTCTGTTTCGGGGTACTGACTCCTGACACAACCGGTCCAAACGCCTCGCCCAACCACTAATGACAAAAAGCACTCCCAACAAGCACAGTACGACTACGGCAATGGTTCCCCACCAACGCTGGCTGGTAGCAAGAAAAGTAACCACAATCAATGCAGCCCACGGTGCTAACGGAATGGACAGCGGCGTTCCTGCAACGATGTCTGACAGTGTAACCCGTGAGTCCGCCACCTCGCCTAAGACGAATTGAGACGGCCACTGAAAGATCAACCAGAGCACGAAGCCGAAGAGCGAGACAATCGAAAGCATAACAGCAGTAGAAATAAGCCGCTGCTTTGTATTGTTTGTCTTGAGCATTCTCATGTCTCGCTTTAATTACCTGCCAAATTTTGTCTTCAGTACAGATGATTTGTCAAGAGCGAGCGGTAATCGCACCTCTCATACTGTAAAGATGTACCCGGTAGTCCTACATTTCATGAGTTTAGGTAGTGGTACGGTGTTGCGGCCGAACGCCGGGCGTGAGCCGCGGGCCGACAGGCCCGTCGCGCTCCACGCCTTTGTTAGGCTTTTCTTGTTCTATTTCTGCCCGTGTTTGCGGTAGAAGCGGCGGTGAAGGTCACGTACCTGCTCGGCGAGGCCGGGAATCGGACCCTCCACCACTACGTCTGGGACGACCTCGTGGATCCGCAAGGTGCGCACGGGAGGCGGGGGGACACTCAGTTCGGCGAGCCACCCGACCAACTGCTCGGAAGAGCTTACGTACACTATGCGGCCTAGCCCAACCCAGCCGTGCGCGGCGGAACACATCGGGCAATGTTCGCCCGAGGTGTAGACGGTCGCCGCCGCTCGCTCCTCAGGACTCATGTTCGACGCGGCCCAGCGCGCCAACTCGAACTCTGGATGGCGAGTGCGGTCGCCGTTGGCGACGCGGTTGTGGTCCTCGAGGAGAACGGTCCCATCTGCGGCGACGAGCACGGAGCCGAACGGCTCGTCGCCCGCCTCCAAAGCCTCGGTCGCCAGCTCTACGCAGCGGCGCAGGTATCGCAACTCGACGTCGGTCGGCATGATGCTCTCCTAAGATTGCCGCTTAGTTTCACCTTCGCCCAAGGCGAAGAAAATAACAGTGAGCCTGAATGCGGCAATGCCTAACGGCCTGCATCAGCCGCGGCTGGAGGAGAT
>JADDPY010000267.1 GCA_016781635.1 Rubrobacter sp. | reverse complement strand
AACGCTTGGTGTGAACTATGAGTCACCATCCCAACAAGTCGGCGAAGGCCAGCCGGGGTCGGCCGAGACGGTCGTTGAGCCAGATACAGAAGTTGTGCAAGGCCACCCTCGCCGCCAATCGAGCACGCAAACCTCCGAGCTCGTGGGGCCGTTCCCGCCACAGGCCGAAGGTGTTGAACAGCTTATCGTAGACGCTTTCGACAATCTGACGGAGCCCGGCCACCCACCTCCTCAAGCGTTTGGACCAGGGCTTTTTGGAGTTACGCTTGGGCGGGTGGATGAGATCCGCGCCGTAGCGATCGAGCCAGCGCCGGTGGTTCTCGACGCCCTCGAAGCCCTTGTCGGCCACGTAGGTTCCCGAGAAGGCCGAGCCCACGCTTACGAGCCTGGAGTCCGGATTTGCCCTGAGCCCGAAGAAGGTCTCCGCCAGGGGCTGGTCGGCGGTGGAGGCGGCCCCGAAGCAGAATCCCGTGATCACGCCGGAAGGCTCAACGGCGGTCAAAAGGGAGAACCCCTCGTACCAGCCCAGACCGTTGGACCAGCCGATGTCGGCCCGCCCGGCGAGCCAGCCATGTCCGCGGCGCTTCGCGTCCCGAACGGGCATCGCCGAGGCGTCCAGAGCTTGGTAGGGAGGCTGCGAGTCTTCCATGACCTGCGCCAGGTGCAAGGCCATCCCCTCGATGTCGTCGGTATAGAAGCGCACGAGGCGGTTGAACTGGGAGCGATCGGGGAGGGTGGGGAACGCATCTCGGAGGCGATCGGTGGCGTAACGGTAGAAGTCCCTCTCGCTGGAGAATCTCGACCAGCGAGCGAAGATAGCGAGGGTGATGACCTCGCTCGCACAGAGAGAGGCCTCCGGTCCTGGCCTCCCTTCTTCTCGCAGGCGAGACTGGCAGAAGTCGTCGACCGTAACGTAGAGTGTGGTGAGGAAGGTGTCCACGTCGAGCATGAGGAGTCGGTTCCTTTCCTTTCGGGATCGGGCAGCAAGCCGACTTTAGAGCGTGGGCACCTTCCGCTCAAACCTTCTACGGGTAACT
>JADDPY010000580.1 GCA_016781635.1 Rubrobacter sp. | reverse complement strand
ACGCGGACGTCGTAACCTCGCTGCCCGATAAGCTCCGCGAGCAGCAGGGGCTCTTCGACTCCACGGGAGGGCTGCACGCGGCGGGCCTGTTCGATGCGGAGGGGAATCTCCTCGCGCTCCGTGAAGACGTGGGGAGGCACAACGCCACCGACAAGCTCATCGGCTGGGCGCTCCTGGAAGGGAAGCTCCCCCTCTCCGAGCACCTGGTGCAGGTCAGCGGGAGGAGCTCCTTCGAGATCCTTCAAAAGTGCCTGACCGCCGGCGTGCCCATCGTCTGCGCAATCTCCGCCCCGAGCAGCCTCGCGGTGGACGTCGCCCGCCAGTTCGGGATAACCCTGGTGGGTTTTATGCGCGGGCCCCGCTTTAACGTATACACAGGGTTTGATAGGATTCGCCCCCGGAAAGCATAAGGGCGAGGTAAAAGACGATCGTTTCCTAAACGTACACGCTGGGTTTAATAGTGTTCGGGCCAGGAGAGGCTAAGGGTAAGGGCGATCACCTTTAGAAGGGAGTCGAAGGGAACGGGGATTTTGGCACAAGCGCTGATGGATCTAGGGCATAATGCGCAAGCATACTTAGAAAAAAGGAGGAGTGAATGGCAAGTCAAGCGGCAAGTTCGGGCGGCGGGAACCGCGTACTCATCGCCGTAGCGGGGTTTATCATGCAAGTCGCGCTCGGCGCTATATATGCATGGAGCGTGTTCCGCGTACCGCTCACCGAGCAGTTTAAAGCGTCGGTCACGCAGGTCAACCTCGCTTTCACCATAACTATCTTGATGGTGGGCTTTGCGGCTTTTGCCGGGGGGTTGTGGATGAGGAACACCGGCCCTCGCATCGTGGCCATAACGGCCGGAGTGCTCTACGGGTTGGGGATCTTCCTCGCGAGCTTCTCGACCAGCCTGACGATACTTTACCTGACCTACGGGGTGATGGCTGGCATAGGGTTGGGGCTCGGATACATTGTGCCCATCGCGACCCTCGTTAAGTGGTTCCCCGACAAGCGTGGCACGATCACCGGCATCGCCGTGGCCGGGTTCGGACTCGGGGCCGTGGTAACGACGCTGATCGCCAAGCAGCTCGTCCCGTCTCTGGGGGCGCTTGGCACATTCCGGATCCTCGGCATCATCTACCTTGTAGCGGTCGTAGGCGCTGCTTTGTTCATGAGGAACCCTCCCGCGGGCTTCAAGCCGGCCGGGTGGGAGCCGGACACTACGGTGAGTAGCGACCGGTCCGGGAGGGACTTCGAGTTCGGCCAGGCGCTCAAGACCTGGCAGTGGTTCGCGCTCTGGGCGCTCCTCTTCCTCAACGCGAGCGTCGGCATCGCTATCATCGCCGAGGCTGCTCCGATGACGCAGCAGATCACCGGGGCCACCGCGGCCGCGGCCTCTACCCTCGTCATCCTCATTTCCTTCGGCAATGCTGCGGGACGCTTCATCTGGGCGGCAGTATCAGACAAAATCGGCCGGAAGTGGACGTTCCTCGCGATGTTTCTCTTGCAGGCGGTCCTCCTGATCGCGGCGTCGGCCGTGAGTTCGTACCTGCTGTTCGCCGTTATCGTCATCATCATAATTTCGGCCTACGGCGGTGGGTTCGGTACGATGCCGGCGTTCGCCGCCGACTACTTCGGCCCAGCGAACGTGGGCCAGATCTACGGTCTCATGCTGACCGCCTGGAGTGCCGCCGCCGTGCTCGGGCCGATCATCATCTCTAGGGTCGTGGACGCCACCGGCGCCTACACCAACGCGCTGTACATCTTCGCAGCGATCATGCTGGCCAGCACGGTCGTGGCGTTCATCGTCCGGCCCCCCAAGGAAGCGGATCCGGTCGGCGCCAGGGAGGCACAGGGAGCTCGCGCTTAGAGCCTTCGTCCTGGAAGCGGCAAGAGGAGGGCCCCCGGTCGATGACCGGGGGCCCTCCTCTTGCGCTCGCACCCTCTCACGAGGCTGGGTGCCGCGGATCGATACGTGCTTCCATCTCCTTTTTGCCTTGACCCAAGTTTCGAAATACATGATTATGGTGCTTGGTTCGGAGAGGGAGGCTGGAGGGGCGCAGCGGACCAGCCTGTACGGACTGACATGCCCACGCGCGGAAAGGAGAAAGCCCGGAGAGCATTTGTGAAGCGAGCATGCTTGTGCAATGGGGAAAGAGAAGAGAAGGAAAGGATAAGTATGGCGGAATCTAGATCTAACCTGCGGGAAAACAAACAAGACGAGGCCCAGGGGCAGGGCGAAAGGCTCGACCCCGGCATAGCGGATCCCGCACCTCTAGGGCTCGCGGCCTTCGCCCTGACGACTTTCGTGCTCTCGAGCCTGAACGCGGGGCTGTTGCCGGAGAGCATTCTGCAAGTATTCGTGCCGCTGGCGTTCTTCTACGGGGGCTTCGCGCAGCTTCTGGCCGGGATGTGGGAATTTCGCAACAAGAATACGTTCGGGGCCACGGCATTCAGCTCTTACGGGGCGTTCTGGATAGGGCTGGCGTTCTTTGTGTTCTTCGAGCAGCGACTGGGCATAACCGAGCAGACGTTGGGGACCGCGTTGGGCATAACGCTCCTGGCATGGACGATCTTCACCCTCATTATGTGGGTAGGGTCGTTCGGGACCAACCCGGCTCTGATCGTGGTGTTCACGCTGCTCCTGGCGACCTTCGCCCTGCTGACTATAGGGGAGTTCTTTGGTGGACCGTTCGCCACTTTGGGCGGTTACGTCGGTCTCGTTACGGCCTTCGCCGCCTGGTACACCTGTGCCGCGGGCGTCATCAACTCCACCTTTGGTCGGACCATACTGCCGACCGGCGGTTGAACCGTATTTCGCAAAAAAGCTCCGTCCGGGAGGCCACGCGCACAACATAGCTCGAATTCACTTGACCGTAATTATGCACGGGCACTATAGTGTGCTTACTTGGAGAATAGGGAGCATAAGAAGTAACGGCGTGAATCGTTGAGGGAAAGGGGACTTCGCGAGAGCTTTAGAGAGCCCGATTATCGGGTGGACCGGATTGCAAGAGTCATCAGGGGAAGCATTACCATGCTGGAAAGGAAAAGCTGAGTGAGTGAGCAGCAGAACGGCCAGGAGAACCTCGCGCACCGCAGGTACGAGCCGCCCGAGGGCTTCGCAAAGCAGGCCAATGTCCAGGACCCGTCAGTCTATGAGAGGGCCAGTCAGGACCCGGACGCCTTCTGGGCCGAGTGCGCCCGGGATCTCCACTGGTTCAAGGAGTGGGATCAGGTCCTCAAGTGGGACCCGCCGGAGGTCCAGTGGTTTGTCGGCGGCAAGACCAACGTCTCGTACAACTGCCTCGACTACCAGGTAGATCAGGGCAAGGGGGATAAGGCCGCCCTGATTTGGGAGGGCGACGAGCCCGGAACCACGAAGACCTACACCTACGACGAGCTCGCGACCGAGGTGAGGAAGTTCGCCAACGTCCTCAAGTCTCTGGGGGTCCAGAAGGGTGATCGGGTCGGGATCTACCTGCCCATGATCCCGGAGGTCGCCATCGCGATGCTCGCTTGCACGAGAATAGGGGCTCCCCACTCCGTAGTCTTCAGCGCGTTCTCGGGCAACGCCTTGCGCGACAGGCTCAACGACGCCGAGGCCAAGGTACTCATCACCGCTGATGCAGCCCCGAGGGGCGGCAAGGTAAGCCCGCTCAAGCAGAACGCGGACAAGGCGCTTGAGGACTCCCCCAGCGTGGAGAACGTGGTCGTGGTCAAGCGCGCCGGGGACGAGGCCCCGATGACCGAGGGCCGCGACCACTGGTGGGACGATGTCATGAGCGAGGCGAGCGACGAGTGCCCCGCCGAGGAGATGGACTCCGAGGATACGCTCTTCATCCTCTACTCTTCGGGCTCCACGGGTAAGCCCAAGGGCATCGTGCACACCACAGGTGGCTACCTCACCCAGGTCAAGATGACTAACAAGTGGGTCCACGACCTCAAGGAAGACGACGTTTACTGGTGCACGGCCGACGTCGGCTGGATCACCGGCCACTCCTACCTCCTCTACGGCCCGCTCGCCAACGGCGCCACGACCCTTATGTACGAGGGGACGCCAGCCTACCCCGAGAACGATCGTTGGTGGGACGTCATAGAGCGCCACGGTGTCACCATCCTGTACACGGCACCGACCGCCATCCGGGCGTTCATGAAAACCGGGACCGGGCCACTGGAGAAGCACGACCTCTCCTCTCTGCGGGTCCTGGGCACGGTCGGTGAGCCGATCAACCCCAGAGCATGGGTCTGGTACCACGACAACGTCGGTGGCGGGCGCTGCCCGATCGTGGATACCTGGTGGCAGACGGAGACGGGCGGAATCATGATCGCCCCGCTCCCCGGCCTCACCACGACCAGGCCAGGAAGCGCGACCATCCCCCTGCCTGGCATCGTTGCCGGCCTTTACGACGAGGAGGGCAACGAGGTAGAGGGCGCGGGCAAGGGCAACCTGGTCATCAAGCGCCCCTGGCCCGGCATGCTCAGGACGCTGTACAAGGACCCCGAGCGCTACCGCGATACCTACTTCAACACGTACGGCCCGGAGATCTACTTCGTCGGCGACGGGGCCAAGCGCGACGAGGAGGGCTACTACACCATCACGGGTAGGGTCGACGACGTGATGAACGTCTCCGGCCACCGCGTCTCCTCGGCGGAGGTCGAGAGCGCCCTGGTGAGCCACGCCGCAGTGGCCGAGGCGGCGGTCGTCGGCAAGCCCGACGAGGACAAGCGGTCGTCGGCAAGCCCGACGAGGACAA
>JADDPY010000497.1 GCA_016781635.1 Rubrobacter sp. | reverse complement strand
CCTGCCCTTTATACAAAATTTGTCCGGAGGTTGGAGCAATAAAGCCGAGCAACAGCATTGCGAGCGTCGTCTTGCCGCTCCCGCTCTCGCCGGCCACCGTCATGATGGTCGGCTCGTCCTCATTCAGCTTCAGCGATACGTTATTCAGCGCCGTTGTCGAATTTCTGGACAGCAGGCCGCGCGAATATACTTTGGTGACGTTCTTGAATTCCAGTAATGCCGTCATTATTCCGACCTTCCGTGTAAAGATGGCAGGCCACTTGTCGGCCGTCCCGCAACGTTTCGAGGTCCGGACGTATCGTTTTACAATGTTCCATCACGTAGTCGCAACGCGGATGGAAAGGGCAGCCGCTGGGAATGCGTAAGAGCGAGGGGGCGAGGCCAGGAATACCCTGAAACACACCCTTGTTTTCCAAGCTAGGCAGGCTTCGGATCAGCGCTTTGGCGTAGGGGTGTTTCGGATCGCTGAACATGTCGCGCACAGTGCTGACTTCCATCAGCCGCCCCGCATACATCACCGCCACCTTGTCGACAAACTGGGCCATTAAGCCCATGTCATGGCCGATCAGAATAACGGCAGCACCGATTTGCTTTTGCACCCGATCGATCGTTTCCATCACCTGGCGTTGGGTCACCACGTCCAGAGCACTCGTCGGCTCGTCGGCAATAATAACTTTTGGTTCGAGCAAAATGCTGATGGCGATACACACGCGCTGCTTCATGCCGCCACTGAGCTCATGGGCGTACATGCTATACACGCTGCGCTGAAGATCAACCGATTCGAGCGCCGCCATGCAGCGGGCCTCGAGGTTACGCTTGGATAGATGCGGAACATGCGCCCTAATGGCATCCACCATTTGCCGGCCAATACGCAGCACCGGGTTAAGCGAGTTCATCGCACCCTGGGGAATGTAGGCGATCTTGCTCAGGCGAGCTTTGAGCATATCTTCGGCAGAGAGCGCCGTGAGATCGGTACCGGCCACGATGACTTGCCCGCCTTCAATACGGCCGGGCGGCTTAATCATGCGCATCATCGCCAGCGCC
>JADDPY010000231.1 GCA_016781635.1 Rubrobacter sp. | reverse complement strand
AGAGCGTAGGGATTGTGTTCGGATGGTATTCGGGCAGCAGTACGCCAATCAGTTGCGTCGATGCCGTGCCAAGACGGGAGATACATGGCACCTCGACGAGGTCTTTCTGAAGATTAACGGGCAAACGTCCTACCTCTGGCGCGCCGTGGATCAGGACGGCAATGTGCTCGATATTCTGGTCCAGAGCCGACGCAACACGGGAGCGGGCGCCCTCCGGGCAAAGAAATTCTTCACCCCTGCGGGGTTACCCGAACTGCTCAAGGGCTGCATGTACGTTCCGCGCGTGCTGATTACGGACAAACTCGGGAGCTACGAGGCCGCCAAGAAGAAGTCATGCCGAGTGTCGAGCATCGCAAACACAAGCGCCTGAACAATCGGGCGGAGAACTCGCATCAACCGACACGTCAACGTGAGCGGACCATGCGCCGCTTCAAGTCTGTAGGACATGCCAGCGCTTCCTGTCTACCTTCACCCTGGGGGTGCCCGCCGATTCGAGAGCACTGCTGCCCGCGTCGACATCGCTTACGGGCGGACGAGTACCGCAGGGAACGTGCGCGTCGATTCCGGGTCTGGAATGAAGTAACCCGCCTCCAGAAAGCTGTATAGACCGGCATCAGAATGCCCGCCCCTCGATTTCAACACCTCGGGACCAATCGTCCTCATCGAACTTGACCACAAGTTGACAGTACCTAACGGAGGCTGGAGCGGCTGATGAGGCAGAGCGCGCAACTGCGACGGAGCGACAGGCCGCACGCCCGCAGCTGCTGCACCGTCTCGCGTCGTTGCTGCGCTCCAGTCATTGTTTTGCCAGCACCTCTTTCAGCACATCAACCTCCAGGTCGTGCTCAGCGAGGATGCGCTTGAGCCGCACATTTTCGTGCTCCAGCTCGCGCAGCCGCTTGATGGCAGCCACATCAACACCACCATATTTCTTGCGCCACGTGTAAAAGGTGTTCTCAGCAATGCCGTGCGCCCGGCAGATGCTACCAATGGTCTGATCGCCGATCTCCGCCTCGCGCAGGATCTGGACGATCTGCTCCTCGGTAAAGCTGTTGG
>JADDPY010000418.1:361-916 GCA_016781635.1 Rubrobacter sp. | reverse complement strand
GCGCAGCTTCCTCGGCCTGGCCATCCCAGGTCCCTTCGGTCTGACCCTCGTCGGGGCAGGGGCGATCGTCGCCGTGCTGCTCGGCCGCGTGCGCTCCTCCCCGAGCTCCGCCGACACCGCATCGCTTCCCACCTCTCCGACCGAGAGGCTAGACCATTGAACCGAAGCATCCGACTTCCCATCGGCTTATCCCCGGGGTTGGGAGGCCTCATGAGTTGCGAAGCTGGCGCGGAGGCGACCGGAACGCCGCTTGCTGCTCTATACCCGGAAAGCTTCCCCACACCGGGCCTCCTTGCGCAGAATCGCTTCGGAGTTTCTCGAGGGAGGCGGTTCGAGGGGCAGACCAACGTTCAACCCCGCAGAAGGCGACGGTACCACGAGCGAGCCTCCAACCAACCCCTGGGAGTCGGACGGTCAGGGCTCAAAGACCGCTCGGGCGCCGCTTGCGAGGAAAGCGTGGGCCGTCTCGTACTCGAAAACTCGCGACGGAACGTCTTCTTCGGCGCGAGTCTCGGCCGGGATGTTTTGCTTGGGAGTCCGGGGAGATCAAACAAG
>JADDPY010000418.1:0-190 GCA_016781635.1 Rubrobacter sp. | reverse complement strand
AGTCGGAGACTCCGATCTCCCCGTCCGAGAAGAGTTTTGTTGCTAGCGCCGATTTGATCCTCTCCTGGCCGGCGTACGCGCCATTCGCTACGTTGCGAGCTTCTTTTCGTTCACCGCCAGTCCGTAGCGAGCGAGTAGCCGAGCGAAGTCCTTCTTCGTCAACAGGTACTCTATGCCGATACCGAGGTGT
>JADDPY010000095.1 GCA_016781635.1 Rubrobacter sp. | reverse complement strand
TATGTCGTGAGGATGAGCAGAAGATTCGAGCCGCAGGACGGGTGGGCTTCCCATCCGCCGCTAACCTTTGGCGACCGAGGGCCGGCGGATCGCCCGGCGCGAGTCCCTCCAGTGCCTGAACAAGTCGCGTCATCGCCCCGTTCTCCGCCAACCTGCCCAGTGAAGCCAGGCGCCGGCTATCTACTCGCCCGAAGATGCAAGCTTACTGCCAGAAAACGGCGAAAGCAGTGAACGCACGGGGACAATCAGGTGAACAGGCGGTGAACGTCTGGCGAACAGGTTGAGCAGGCTCGACAGCATAAGGATATGCAGGCCCCTTGACCTGGCGATCCGGCACAGCGACGTGCCCTAGCGCGGATATACCAGGTAACCGAGCGAAGGCCAAACGGTGTCCAGAGGAACTGCATCGCCACCTCCCCTCGCTCGGGGGTCAGCGCGTCTCGCGCAAGGACTGCCCGCAGCTACATCTCCTTGTTCTTGCGAACATGGGCCCACAACAGGTAGAGCGGCCGCAGATACGGGTAATCGTACGCCCCGGTATACAGTACCGGCCTGTCGGCGAAGCGTTGCTTGAACCGGTAGACCCCCCAGAGACCTCCACGTTCCCGTTTCTTCGCCAGTGCTTCCTGCTCATCGTGAAACTTGGTGGCCGCCTGCTCCGGCACGCCCCACAGGCCTGTCGCTAGTTTTTCGACGGGGATTTACTCTAAGCTCACGGCCTTCTGGGCCCACGTCTTCTTTGGTCTGTTGGTATCGATATCGCAGCTAATGGACTATTATGCTCTACTGCGCCTCTTCGGAAGGCTATACTACTGTCGCTTGAGCCACGTGTTCAACCGCGAAGGAGTTGTCAGGATGCCCGGAAAACCAACCAAGGGATCAGGGCAAGCTGGGAGGCGAGGAGGACAGTCTAAATATCCGCGTATCCTACTATTCCTCGCCGTCAGCGCAGCCGTCTCATACTCTTTCGTTTTGAGTGTGGCGCTATACTAGTTTCTGGTGCGAAATGGGGGATGGGAGGTAGTGCGGGATACTCTCCCCCGTCCTCCTGATCCGAGCCGCCATCCGTGTATCATCGCGCGGCCACGGTCCGGGCGATGGCGCTCAGGTTGGAGGTGAGCACCCCC
>JADDPY010000667.1 GCA_016781635.1 Rubrobacter sp. | reverse complement strand
CAACCCGAACTATCGTCGGGTCGAACAGCAAGACTGGAACGGGACGGATCTCGAAGGTTGGCTATCGAGCCTGGAGATCGCCGTCCGCGAGGCGCCATCCCCGGTGGTACTCGTCGCCCACAGCCTCGCGTGCTCTCTCGTCGCCGACTGGGCCGAACGGGGTTCGAGCGAGCGGGTGGATGCTGCAACGCTCGTCTCCCCAACCGACGTAGACTCCGATGCTCATACGCCCCCGGAGGCCGCCGCTTCGCGCCGATGCCGCTGGAGCGGCTACCCTTTCGGACCATCGTGGGCGCACAGCAGAGGCGCCCCCCTACGTCGACCCGGAACGGGCGCGCTACTTCGCCCAACGTTGGGGGGCGCCTCTAATAGATGCTGAACCGCAGGGGCACATCAACACGGGTTCGGGGCACGGCGAATGGCCCGAGGGGGAACGTTATCTGGCGGAGTTCTTGGAGGGCATGTAAGAACAGTATGCGCCGACTTTGTTTGAAGCCAAGATCGACCTCAGTAAAAGCTTCCTTTGCCTACCTCCCTCGATTCTAGATTAATACCAAAAGTATAACCAGGTGTATGGGTAGTGGGGCTTGGTAAAGTACGTCCGACGAACCGGAGGAGGAGCGTGTTGAGAGACGACAACCTCGTCGAACGGCTGCTGGAGGGCGACAAGCGGGCGCTGGCCCGGATCATTTCGAAGATAGAGGGTGAGGACCCGGGAGTTCCAGCGATGATCCGGGAGATCTACTCGCACACGGGGGGGGCAATCTCGATCGGCTTCACCGGCCCTCCGGGCGTCGGTAAGAGCAGCATTATCGCGAAACTCATACGCCTCTACCGCGACGAGGGGAAGAAGGTGGGGATCGTCTCGGTCGATCCGTCGAGCCCGTTTACCAAGGGCGCTATCCTCGGGGACCGCATCCGCCTGGCCGACCACTTCCTCGACAAGGACGTCTTTATCCGCTCGATGGGTAGCCGGGGGCATCTCGGCGGGCTCGCCGGGGCTTCGAGGCTCGCGGCAATGGCTATGGAGGCCTATGGTATCGACGTGATTCTCTACGAGACCGTCGGTGTCGGGCAGGGTGAAGTCGAGGTTGCGTCGGCGGCCGACACGGTCGTACTCTGCCTCCAGCCGGGGGCCGGGGACGCGGTGCAGGCCCTCAAGGCCGGGGTCATGGAGGTCGCCGACGTCTTCTGCATCAACAAGGCCGACCATCCGCAGGCCAGGGGTGCTGCCGCCGAGGTCCGCTCTATACTCGAGATAGGCCACGAGCTCGACCCCGACGCCCCCGTCCCCCCTATAGTCCTGACCCGCGGCGACAACGGCGAGGGTGTGGAGGAGTTGAAGGGCGAGATCGAAAAGCACCGGTCCTTCCTTCAGGAGAGCGGACGGATGAAGACCCGTCGCCTCGCCGCCATGCGGGAGTTCGTGCTCGCCTGGGCGACGAACAAGCTGGAGAAGGGGCTCCGCGAACGCCTCTCGAAGGAAGCCGCCGGGCTCATGGAAAAAGTCCGCGAGCGCGAGGTCGACCCTATAACCGCCGCCGAAACGCTTTACAAAGAGGTCTAGCCGGAAGCCAAACCGCCGCTGGTCTTCACCCAGCATCAGCGGCCAGCCCTTTTCCCTGGTTCGTGACCTTCGTGCGCCAGGCGCCCCCTAACCTCGATGCTGCCCTGCCTACTTCTAGCCTCTCCCGCGGGACCGGGGCGCGTCTGTCGAGGAGGGTTGCGGCCGAAAGGCCGAAGTGCCGGCGAATCCAACAGCGCGGTATACTACAATTGTGTAATAGATGTTGCCATCTCTTCATTGCTGGGGAAGGAGGAGTGGGAGCGTGGAGATCAAGGACGCGCAGGTGCGGCACGAGGACCTTGGGCTGGCCGATGACGACCTGCTGAGGATGCATTACTACATGCTTCTGGCCCGGAGGGTGGACGAGCGGTGTTGGATCCTGAACCGCCAGGGGAAGGCTCCGTTCGTGATCTCCTGCCAGGGGCAGGAGGCCGCGCAGGTGGGCGCAATCTACGGTGTGCGCCCGGGCTACGACTACCTCTACCCGTACTACCGGGACCTCGCGATGATCCTGTTTCTGGGGCAGTCGCCCCGCCATCAGTTTCTGAGCGTCATGGGGAAGCGAGAAGACCCGAACAGCGGCGGGCGTCAGATGCCCGGGCACTTCAGCAGCCGCTCGCTGAACATCGTCACCGCCTCGGCCCCCGTCGGCGTACAGTATCCGCAGGCAACGGGGACGGCGCTCGCGTTCAAGGTTCGCGGTGAGGACGGGATTGTGCTGGTCTGCGGCGGGGAGGCCTCCACGAGCGGCGGGGACTGGCACGAGGCGATGAACTTCGCCGGGATCCACGATTTGCCCGTGGTTTTTCTGGTGCAAAACAACGCTTATGCGATCTCCGTCCCCGAAAAGGCGCAGGTGGCGGGCTCGATCGCCAAGAGAGCCCAGGGTTACGGCTTCCCCGGGATCGAGGTGGATGGAATGGATGTCCTCGCGGTCTACGAGGCGGCGAGGGAGGCATTCGAGCGGGCGAGGAGGGGTGAGGGGCCGACGCTTATAGAAGCTAAGACCTACCGCATCACCGCACACTCCTCGGACGACGACGACCGGCGCTACCGCGAGCGCGAGGAGATCGAGGCCTGGCGCCGAAAGGACCCCATCGCCCGCTTCGAGCGGTACCTGGAGGAGCTAGGAGTCCTCGACGCTGAGGGTAAGGAGGAGGTCGATGCCCGCATCAAGGCCGAGGTCGCTGAGGACTCTCGCAGCGCCGAGGAGGCGCCGCCACCGGAGCCCGGTGACGTCTTCGGTCCCGTCTACGCCGGGAGGTAGCCCATGGCGACGAAGAGCTTGCTCCAGGCTATCGGTGAGGGTCTTGCCGAGGAGATGCGTCTGGACGACACCGTGATGGTACTCGGCGAGGACGTCGGAAGGGCTGGCGGGGTCTTTCGCGTCACCCAGGGCTTGCAGGACGAGTTCGGTCGTGACCGGGTCATGGACACGCCGCTGGCCGAAAGCCTGATCGTAGGTGCCGCCATCGGCCTCTCGGTGAACGGGATGAGGCCCGTGGCCGAGATACAGTTCGGGGACTTCATTCCTCCCGCGTTCGACCAGATCGTCAACGAGGCCGCACGATTCCATTACCGCTCGAACGGGGCCTGGACCTGCCCGATCACGATCCGGGCCCCGTACGGTGCCGTACACGGCGGCGCCCTGTACCATTCCCAGAGCATCGAGGCCTGGTTCTGCAACACCCCCGGCCTCAAGGTCGTCGCCCCGACGTTCCCCGCGGACGCCAAGGGCATGCTCAAGAGCGCCATCCGCGACCCCAACCCCGTCCTATTCCTGGAGCACAAGCGGACCTACCGTCTCCTCAAGGAGGAAGTCCCCGACGAGGACTACGAGGTGCCCATCGGTGAGGCGAAGGTCCACCGGAAAGGAGAAGATATCACCGTAGTCTCCTACGGCTTCATGCTTCACACGGTTCTGGAGGTAGCGGAGAAGCTCTCGGAAAAGCACGGGGTGGAGGCCGAGGTCGTCGAGCCCCGGACGCTTTATCCGCTAGATAAAGAGACGATCCTCCGTTCAGCGAAGAAGACGGGCAAGGCCCTCATCGTCGTGGAGGCGAACCTGACCGGGTCGTTCTCCGGGGAGATCTCGGCGCTCGTGGCACGCGAAGCCTTCGAGTGGCTCGACGCCCCCGTGATGCGCCTCGGGGCACCGGACGTCCCCGCGGTCGCGTTCGCCAGGCCGATGATGGACGCATTCGTGCCGGACGCCGCGAAGGTTGAGAAGGTGATGCTGGAACTCGCCCGCTACTAGGGACTCTCGAGAGGAGGTAGCCGTGGATCAACCGGTGACGATGCCCCAGCTTGGGGAAAGCGTTACGGAGGGTACGATAACGCGCTGGCTCAAGGCCGAAGGGGACGAAGTCGCGCTCGACGAGCCGCTGGCGGAGGTGGATACCGACAAGGTCAACGCCGAGCTACCTTCGCCGGTCGCTGGTAGGATCGGGAAGCTCCTGGTCTCAGAAGGGACGACGGTCAGCATAGGGACCGAGATCGCGCTCGTCGCCCTCACGAGCGAGGGAGGAGACTCCGAATCGTCGCTACCCAGGGAGGACCTTTCGGCTGATGCTCCCACCGAGGAGTTCCCCGCCGCCGGCACGCAGGCCCAGCCGGTCGCCGGTGAAGCCGTAAGCAGAGCCGTGGGCGGGAACGGGCGCACGAACGGCCGGGTGGAGGGCAACGGCCACGGCTTCGAGAGCGCGGAGACACTGCGTCTCACCCGCTCCTCCCCGGTCGTCCGGAGGATTGCCGGCGAGCACGCGGTGGACATCTCCGAAATCGAGGGAACCGGCGCCGGCGGCCGGGTGACGAAGAAGGACATCGAAGGTTACATCTCCAGGATCGAAGCCTCCCGAATCGCTGCAACAGAAGTCCCGCCCACGCCGGCGTCCGAACGGAAGCCCGGTCGGGAGAAGGCGCCGGTCTACGAGGGCGATCGAGTGGTGAAGCTGACAAGCATCCGGCGGGCGATCGCGAACCGCATGTCGCGGAGCAAGCGCGAGGCACCTCACGCCTGGACGATGGTCGAGGCGGACGTCACGGGGCTCGTGGCCTTACGCGAGAGTTTGAAGGGGAAGTTCGCCGGGAGCGAAGGCTTGAAGCTCACTTACCTGCCGTTTATCGTCGGGGCGGCGGTGGAGGGCCTGAAGGAGCATCCCATCCTGAACTCGGTTTGGGACGGGGACAGGATCGTCCTGCGAAAGAGGATCAACGTCGGGATCGCGGTGGACCTCGAAGATGCCCTCGTGGTACCCGTGGTCCACGACGCCGACGAACTGAA
>JADDPY010000559.1 GCA_016781635.1 Rubrobacter sp. | reverse complement strand
GACGTAGGCGCGTACGCCGAACTTCTACTCAACCGTCGCCGCATTACCCGATTCATCTTTCCACAGGTGACATCGGCAACTCTTTTCAGGACGCAGAAGACGGCATCGAGGATCTCGCGTGGGACATGGCGCCCCGGTAGCCCTCGCCGTTCGGGTACGCAGGATCGTCAACGTCCCCCCAAACCATACATCCGATAGGCAAGAATGCCCCCTTGACAATCCCATACCATCCTTTTACCATCCACATGGATGTTATGGAGATGATTTACCGGGAGTGTGAGCTGTGGCTACGAGTGAGATGGAGAAGATTACGATCAACATGCCCCCGGTGGACCTGGGTCAGGTCGACTTGCTGGTGAGTGAGGGCTTCTATCAGAACCGCACGGACTTCATCAGGACGGCGATCCGCAACCAGATCAACACGCACGCCGACGCTGTGCGCCAGACCGTGGTCCGCAAGGAGTTGGTACTCGGTTTGCAGCACTACTCCCGGCGCGACCTGGAGGCCGTCCGCGAGGCTGGCGAGAAGCTGGAGATCCGGGTGCTCGGCCTCGTGAGCATCGCGGACGACGTGACCTCTGAGCTTGCCCGGGATTCCATCGCGTCCGTCTCCGTGCTCGGCGCCTTTAGGGCGAGCCCCGCCATCAAGGCGGCCCTGGCCGATCGCATCCAGTCCACGTAAAGAAAGGAAAAGGAGAAAAATATGAACAGCCCGATGCAGGACATGATGTCGGAGGCCACGCGCCTCATGCAGGAAGGTCGGCTCTCTGACGCGACCGCGGCCATTCAACGCGCCCTTGGAGGTGGTTCCGTCCCGTCGTTCGCCTCCACATCTATGCCGACGTTCACCCCACCGTTTGCCTCGCAGTTTGCCTCGACGTTCGCCCCGGCAACGGAGAGGTCCGGAGATACCGACGAGCCCACGGAGGCGTACGGTCAAGTTATCGACGTGCCCCTTCGGCCCCTCACCGATCGGCCGGACCCCCAACCGACGGAGCGCTCGTTCCGGCGCGGGTCGGATCCGGGACGGGTGGGACGCATCCGGCGGGCGCCGGGTAAGAAGCCCCGGAGCGGCGCTCCGAAGCCCACCGTCGTCCCGGAGGGCGGACGGTTCGTCGAGAGGTCCTTCACGAACGGGGCGGGCACGCGGGCTTACAAGCTGTACGTTCCGAGCGGCTACACCGGGCAGGAGGTGTCTCTCGTAGTGATGCTTCACGGTTGCACCCAGGACCCGGACGACTTCGCAGCCGGCACGCGGATGAACGCACAGGCGGAAGGACACACCTTCCTCGTCGCCTACCCCCAGCAGGGCGGCGGCTCCAACATGCAGAAGTGCTGGAACTGGTTCAAGGACAACGACCAGCATCGCGACCGGGGCGAGCCGTCCATCATCGCAGGGATCACGCGCGAAGTCCTCGGCGAGTACAACGTCGCCCCCGATCAGGTTTACGTCGCCGGCATGTCCGCCGGAGGTGCTATGGCCGCGATCATGGGCTCCGCCTACCCCGACCTCTACGCCGCGATCGGCGTCCACTCCGGCCTCGCCCCCGGCGCCGCCCATGACCTCCCGTCGGCGCTCTCGGCCATGCACGGCGGTATGGGCTTGATGGGCACCCACCCTCCCAAAGCCACCGGAGCAGGCGCGTCCGGTCGCAGCGTACCCCTGATCGTCTTCCACGGCGACCGCGACAGCACCGTCCACCCGCGCAACGCCGAGGCCGTGATCTCCCACTACAAGGCCGACGGCCTCGACGGCAAGGCCACCGGGCCCATCAAGGTGAGGCAGGGACAGGTGCCAAGCGGGCACTCCTACACCCGCTCGACCCAACACGACGCCGACGGACGCCCCGTCGTGGAGCACTGGAACGTCCACGGTCTCGGACACGCCTGGTCCGGAGGGGGGCGCTCTGGCTCGTACACCGACCCCAACGGCCCCGACGCCTCGGCCGAGATAGTGAGGTTCTTTCAAGAACAGCGGTAGCGCACAGGCCGGCAGGTCCAGTAGGGAAGGCGGCGCGACGGGTTTTGCCCTGGGCACTCCCGTCCCGCCGACCCGAGATGAAACCGGCGGAACGGGTGGCTTCCTCCCCACTCCCACACCCGGCATCGACGCCGTTCGGGATCGCAGCCCCCGGTCGGAACATACTTCTCGGCCACGGCGGCCCGCATACCTCGGATCTCCGGGGCAAGATTCGCGGAGACTGCGTGCCGGTTGGCCCCGGGCCACAAGACCTCGCATAATCCGGGTGGGAAAGGGAGCCGAGGAGGAGGACTAGCATGACGCTACACCCACAAGCGGACGCGATGCTCAAGCAGATGGAGAAGGATGGCGTCCCGGACATCTCGGAGATGAGCGTCCCGCAGGCGAGGATGTTCCTCGAGACCGCCTTCGCCGCGATGGTGCCCAACCCCGAGCCGATGGCCGAGGTCCGGGACTTCACGGTGCCGGGGCCGGCGGGCAGGCTCCCGGTACGCTTCTACAAACCGGAAGGCGCGGGCCCCACGCCGCCCCTGGTCGTCTTCTTCCACGGCGGGGGCTGGGTCATCGGGACGATCGAGAGCCACGACGCCACTTGCCGGGCCCTTGCGAGCGCCTCCGGGTGCGCCGTTGCCTCGGTGGAGTACCGCCTCGCGCCGGAGAGCGCCTTCCCGGCAGCCCCGGAAGACTGCTACGCGGCGACAAAGTGGCTCGCCGAGAACGCCGGCGAGCTCGGGGTGGACGGGGAGCGCGTCGCGGTCGCGGGTGATTCCGCCGGCGGGAACCTCGCAGCGGTCGTGTCACTGATGGCCCGCGACAGGGGCGGGCCGAGAATCTCCTACCAGGTCCTGATCTACCCGGCCGTGGAGGTCGGGGACGACTACCCCTCGCGGACGGAGAACGCCGAAGGCTACTTCCTGACGACGAGGGCGATGAAGTGGTTCTACGGCCACTACATACAGGACGAGTCCCACGCTAAGAACGCGCTGGCCTCGCCTCTCCTGGCCGAAGACCACACGGGCCTACCGCCCGCGATCGATCGTCGTCACGGCCGGGTACGACCCGTTGCGCGACGAGGGTGAGGCATACGCGGAGAAGCTGCCTCAGGCCGGGGTCGATGTCAAGGTGAGCCGCAACGACGGCATGATCCACGGCTTCGCCTCCATGATCGGAGCGCTCGACGACGCCCGCGCGTCGCTCGCAGAGATGGGCCAGGAACTCCGCACCGCCCTCAAGCTTTAAGTAGCCCCGCAGGCGGTGTCGCGGGGCTGTTCCCGAAGGCGTAGAACTCCACCTTGGGATATGCCCCGGACGGGGCGGGGGCCCCGAGCATCGCGTACAGGTCGAGGAAGTGCTGCTAGTACGAAGCCCGCTCCAAGAGCGCGGCCCCGCCGATTTCTCCGCGAACGCCTGCGGCGTCAAAGCTTTCACGAGGTACATATCACGGGACTAAAGTTCCTCGGCGCCGCGTCCGATGATAGTAGCGCTCTCTCCGGCCCTTATGTTTGGCGCTCGTCGCGCACGCCAGGCCCCTCGCGGCTCAGGCCCACCCGGCGGTACTTGCGGCATGCGGGGCGGGCGAGGAGGAGATCCTGGCTTCCAACCTCCCGGAGGTTGTCGAGTTCGAGGAGTGCCCCGTAAGGGGCAGAAAGATCGTGGATAAGGGCGTCGAGGCCGTGCTGCCCCCGCAGGGGCGGTCCGTACACGCGGAGTCCCTCAACGTGTGTGGAGCCCAGAAGCTCGTGATCTCACACCTCCCCGACGGCACCATCGAGTTTGCGGAGGTCGGCGACGACTCCGCCGAGGCCGAGGAGCAGGGGGCGGCAGCGGTGGCCGGGGCCGCAGCAACAGCCGCGAGGGAATGCTCCGACGCGGCCTACACCAACTTCAGCTACCGCCTGGGCACGAACCTGCAGTTCTTCTTCAACCGCTCCACAACCCCCTCCGAGCTGACCCCCTTGGCCGCGGAGCCGCCGTGAAGAGGGCGGGAATCAACTCCAACACGAGGAACGCATGCGGCCTCGGCGACCGGGTGCCGGTAGGCCTGTCCTACGCGGGGGCCACCCGGTCTGCGGCGAACGTGACTTCGAGCGGCGGTTGCGCGGCCAACGACGGGTGCAGCGTGGTCTCCTTCGGCCCCCTGCCGCGGGGCGTCCTCGCCGTTGCGTGGACCTACTACGTTGCGAGCAACGGTCGGAGCGAGGCCACCGCTTCCGACGTCAGGTCGGCACTGCCCCACGTGGACGGTGAACCCTACCGCGACCTCGTGTCGCAACCGCTACGACCTTGAGGCCGTTATGACCCACGAGCGCGGGCACACCTTCGGTCTCAACCACGTCTCCGAGTCCGGCCACGGCAACCTGACCATGAGCACCCAGATCAACGGTCCTTGCCAGCTGACCGAGAGGACCCTCGGGCGGGGCGACGTCCTCGGCCTCGACAAGAAGTACCCG
>JADDPY010000528.1 GCA_016781635.1 Rubrobacter sp. | reverse complement strand
CCAGTAGCCTGAGATAGTCGCTTTATCCGGGCCGGGGTCCTTCTCAAGACTCCGGCCCCTTCGCGCCCGGCACTGTAACCGCGGCGTTGGGGCAGGGGCCGCCAACGTGGGGTGGAGGATGATGCTGCTCATCGTCTTCTGCTACCTCGTGGTCCGGGCGCTCGAAACGGTCTTCAGCAGCTTCCTCTCCAACCTACCGGGAACGCAGGGACGCGACACTACGGTCACCGTCCGCGCTCGCGTTTGGGGCCACAACCTAGAATGGGCCGCGTCCCACCCTCCCCGCGACCTCATGGCGAAGCTTATGCAGTGCGGCGGGGGTGTGATGGTACAGGTGGGCGACGGTCGCACACACCAAGGAGTCGAGCGCCCCGTCGTGATACACGGGTTCATGCGGGAGGATGCCGAAGGCTCCCGACCAGGCCCGCCACAACGCCCTCGTGTGGGTCTTGCTGGCCTCGTCGCCCCTCTTATACTCCCAGATGGGCACGAGGAACTCTTCCCCGAGTGCGAACAGCAGCGATGCGCGCGGGTGCGTCTCGATCACCGTGCCCACCGTCGGCGACAGATGCTCGGCGAGCAGACGACCGCGCACCGGTACCGCCAGAAGACCCGCTGCGGAGGCTACCCAGTTGCGACTACCCTGCCTTTCTAGGAGCATGTCCCTCAATTCTATGTCGGACTCGCGGAAGCTGTTCTCCTCCGACAGGGCCGCCGTAAGTTGAGCGTCTATGGTGGCCGCAACTACGTTGTTCCCCTCGCAGTAGCCTACGACGGCCGCGAGCGACGCTTTACCCGGGCCGTCCACGCCGGCTAGGCCATGGCTACTGGGGGAGAGGGACATCATCCACGTGTTCTTAGCGCCGGCTACGTCAACGCCGAGTTAGACCGGGTTCATCGTGCCCCCGCGTCCCCCGGCTGCTCCTGGTCACGCCCCCCGTCGGCGGTCTCCCCCGCCTTCCTACCATTGCCGGTCCTGATGATCTCTATATCCCCAGGCAGCCACGTAAACTTGCGCCACTGCCACCACCACCTGCGTTCTTCCTCCGAAAGACCGGGCGGCGGGCCGTGCTGGTCCCCTGCCATCGTCCTCCCTTCAACCTCCCCTAAGCCCTATTCGGCGCAGCT
>JADDPY010000663.1 GCA_016781635.1 Rubrobacter sp. | reverse complement strand
GATCTGCCGGGTTATCTGCTCCAAGAGAAGATTCAGCAGCATGAGTTCTTGAACGAGCTGGCGCCAACCACGACCAATACGATCCGGGTCGTGACCTTCTTAGATCGCAACAACGAGGTCGACATTCACTTCACGATCCTGCGTCTCGGACGGCAGGGTAACATGGCCGATAACTGGGACCGTGGCGGCATCTCCGTCGCCGTGGATCCGACGACTGGCGTGTTAGGCGCGGGGGTGCTCAAGCCCAAGTATGGCGGACAGTGGCTGGAGGTGCATCCCGATTCCAAGGTGCGCTTTACCGGTCGGACCCTGCCCTACTGGCAGGAGACGGTGGAGCTGTGTACCAAAGCGGCGAAGGTCTCGCCGCGGCTGCACTCGATCGGGTGGGATGTAGCGTTGACACCACAAGGACCGGTGCTGATCGAGGGGAATCCCGATTGGGATTTACCGATGGTACAAGTCCACTCGCACGGTCTCTTGCAGCCGGAGGTACGCCGCAAACTGGCCGACTTTGGCTTGGTCTTCCCAGAGGGCAAGCTCCCGCCCGTGCGCCTGCGTAACTGGTGGGTGCGGTTGAAGGAACAATATCGTGACGCTGTATTTTCAGCACCGCAGCTTAGGCCCAAGGGCCGCAGGATGATATGGTTCTACATAGAGGACTTCAAGGAATTTATCGGGTGGCGGTGAACACCGCAACGTGCTGAAGATATTCGGGCTAGGCCAGGGGAGCACAGTGGCCACGGGGATCTGCTCGTTTCAGCTGCAGCCTGTTCTAAGCATGCCAATCCAACCTCTGCTAGGCGATACCGGCAGACAGTGCGCTTGTGTTGTACAGTGGCGGGCGATGATCGCTGCGAATAGGAGGACTTATTCTATGTGTAGCATGAGTGCTCTCATTCGCCGACTCGGAGAGGTGGTCAATCGCTAGGTCGTTGGCATCGCGTCAGCCTGCCACTTTTCATTGTTGATCTGGATCTCGTATTGGCCGTCCCTGGTCTAGCGCTGGGAAGAGTGGGGACTCCTTTGGTGCAAGGGATATCGAACGAGGTAACATCCTCATTGCAACAAGGGTAAACATACTTTCCGTAAATCGCTGTTGAGGCCAAATGTGAATCCCTTTACTTCGGACCAATCGCAACCTGGCGGACCATGTCCAGTTTGGACTCGCACTTGAGTAGGTGTCCCGGCGTAATGATCTCCCTCGTGGTCGAGCAGGAAGAAACGACCCTGGTAACGAAGTTCACTTGAATGCTTTGTATGGTGAGTAGGGTGCGATCCAGGTGTCAAGGCAACACCCATGGGTTGAGTCAATCGTTAGGTTTTGTTGCCTGATCGCGCAAATTACGTATGCTGAGCGGATTGTCTACGAGAGGCATTGTGGGAGGTAGATATGTGCGGTTTCGTAACAATTGTTACTGGCGATGATAAGGCAGTTAATACTCGAGTTCTTCACAACATGACGACAAAGGTAGCTCACCGCGGCCCCGATGATTTCGGTTATGCCTGGGTTGATCCGTTGAGTGGCGCATCTCGAACCTGGTCTTCCGAAGCACCTCCCACCGACGAGGTGAGTGGCGTTCTATTCGGACATCGCCGCCTAAGTATTCTGGATCTAACACCTGGTGGCCATCAACCGATGTTTAGTGATGATGGATCAATTATTCTATCTTTTAATGGCGAGATTTATAATTTCATCGAGTTAAAGGCAGAGTTAGAAGCTCATGGAGTTAGCTTTCGCAGTCGATCCGACACCGAAGTACTCTTAAGGGCATATGAATACTGGGGCGAGGATGCCCTGAACAAGTTTAACGGGATGTGGGCTTTTACGCTTTGGGACGCCCGCAAGCGAAAGCTTGTTGCCTCGCGGGATCGCTTTGGTGTCAAACCGCTCTATTACACCGTTGTCGACGGCACTTGGATATTTGCATCGGAAATTAAGGCACTCTTAGCCTATCCGGGAGCCTTTCAGGGATTCGATGAGCAAAATGTTCAGGAGTTCCTAGCTAGCTCCTTAATTGATGACGACGAAACTACCCTATTCCGTGGAATTCGTTCCGTCCCACCCAGTACCTATCTAGAGCTGAGAGACCAACGGGTGACTCAACACAAGTTCTGGACGCTAAGAGTCGGCGCAGCAGGGGAAAAGCTTCCAGAAAGAAGACTTGTCGAGGAATTCCGAAACCTCTTAAACGATTCCGTCCGACTCCGGCTCCGCTCGGACGTTCCAATCGGTACGATGCTCAGTGGTGGTCTTGACTCAACGTCGATCACCGCATTGATCCGCGAGCAGTACAAGAGTACCGACTTCGGTAACTCTGGGCTGGAATTTGAGGCCTTGCAGAACTTTCATCATACCTTCTCTGCCTGCTGGCCAGGGTGGCAGAACAACGAAGAAGCCGAAATAGACTTCCTCTGTACCAAATTCGACCTGTTGTCGCACAAAGTGTATCCAACAGGCGAGGTACTTGCTGATCTCCTCCCCAAGGTTATGTATTTCCTTGAAGAGCCGTTCGAAACGCCAACCGCGCTCGTTCAGTTCCTGCTCATGCGGGAGGCTAAAGAGCACGGGGTGAAAGTCGTCCTCAACGGGCATGGCAGCGATGAAACGTTAGCTGGATACCCTGGATTCTTCGTACCACCGTTCCTTGCTAGTTTGCTTCTATCGGGTCAACCCTTGAGGTATCTACGTGAGCACCGAGCGTTCCGTCCAAGTGGAGAGTGGAAAAATCGTAGAGTGCCTGAGGAGTTACTTAGGGCACTTGCGCCTGCTTCTCTTAGGCCAAGGATTGATGAGCTTCTTTATTCGGGAGAACAGCGCCGAATAACCGGTGGTATCTTTTCTGCTGTAGCAACACCCCCAACGCCGCGCCAAGATGCCGCTAATACCGGAGCCTCACGGGATCTGTCGCCGCTTAACTTAGCCCTTTGGCTAAAATTTACTGAAAAAATTCTTCCCATGTGGCTACGGATGGAGGACAGAGTTAGCATGGCATGGTCCGTCGAGTCTCGTCTCCCGTTCATGGATTATCGATTGGTTGAGTTTGCATTTAACTTGCCCGACGATCTGAAACTAAAGGATGGCTACACGAAGTATATCTTGAGGCAGGCAGTGCAGGACATATTGCCGGAGCGTATCGTATTTAATCGCGTGAAACAACGGTTTGCCACCCCTTACGGTCGATGGTTCCGTGGGGCCTGGCGGCCGATGATCGAGGATTTATTTTCTGGGTCTTGCGCAGTACAGCCTTATTTAGACATGCCGCTATTTCGGGAAAAGCTCCAATCTTACCTGGCGGGGAACAACGCGGCTCTCGACACGAACATACTATGGCGAGTCATCAACACCGAGATCTGCTTAAAAACTTTCTCCGAGAATAAGGGGACAGCCTAAGTGACAGCAGGCTAGTCCGGACATCCCGCCCTTCATCACGGCGAGCAATACGCAAGCTGATGACCTGTGGCTGCGTGTGTGAGCTCAGGGGTGGTGCTATACAAAGCGATTATTATTGAATTAGTTGTTTATTTAATGGCATCTACGAGACAGGAACAAGTATGACTACGTCTGAAACGCAAGAGGCTGGCGGAGAACGGCTGTTGATGATCCCTGGCCCTGTGCCAGTGGCGGAATCAATCCGTGAAGCCTTGGCTCAGCCTACGTTGGGGCATCGTGATCCACAGTTCGTTGCACACTTCCGTTCAGCACTGCAGAAACTTGTACAGCTTGTAGATGCCGCGGATGCCCTACCAGTTGTCGTGCCGGGCAGTGGTACGCTGGCAATGGAAATGGCTCTACTCAATACGCTCCCGGTACAAGCTCCGATCCTCATTGCAACCCAAGGTGTATTTGGTGACCGGATGCGCCAGATCGCAGATACGCTGGGCTTAGAGACAGATGAAGTTCGCGCCGAGATGGGACAGGCGGTAACACCTGAGCAGCTACAGGCAGCCTTGCAGCAGCGCCGGTATGACGCGGTGACGCTTACGCATGTGGATACTTCAACAGGGACAATGGTTGATCTTCGCGCAGTTGCCGGTGTGATCAAAGCCCAACAGCCCGAGGCATTGATTCTCGTCGATAGCGTGTGCGCTACCGGAGGTGTGCCCGAATACATGGATGCGTGGGGCCTCGACTTAATATTGACCGGATCGCAGAAGGCTCTCGGGCTACCTCCAGGCTTGGCGCTGCTTATCGTCGGTGCGCGAGCCCAGGCGGCTCGTAGAGCTCTGCCACGTGTTCCATCCTACTACGGTGATTGGGAACGGTGGCGGCCCATCATGGAAAATCCGGACGGCTACTTCGCCACACCGGCCACGAACATGGTCGTAGCACTCGATCAGGCCTTAGCCATGATTTTTAAGGAAGGCCCTGAGACGCGGTTCGCACGGCACGAGGCGATGGCACTTGTACTGAGGCGCGGGTTGGCAGAGCTTGGGTTTGAAGCTTACCCTGCCCTTGGGCACCAAGCCCCGACGCTATCGGTGCTCCGCTATCCAGCAGGGGTTGATGCAGCTAGCTTCTTGCGTGGCATGTACAATCAGGGCATTGTTATCGCTGACGGTATTGGGCAACTGGCTGGCAAGGTGTGCCGTATCGGACACATGGGGAATATCGGCCCGCGCGAAGTGCTGCAGGTTGTCGAAGCGGCGGAGCGGGTGCTAGTCCGAGAGCAATCAAATGGAAAAGCACGTGGCGTAGTGCTCGCAGTGCTAAAGGATATGGGTCTTAACGTAACGTGAACTGGGGATGACAAGCGCAAGCAGTCAGTGGTCTGCGTCCATGACGAGCAGCGCAATACGCTGCCTGACTATCTCCACTTGTCAGATAAATAGCCCCTGATAGCAGACGAGCGTAGTCAACTATGGATGTGGTAACAGAAAGGCTGCATCACAGCT
>JADDPY010000456.1 GCA_016781635.1 Rubrobacter sp. | reverse complement strand
AGTTCCACCAGGGCGCCGCGAAGCTCGGGTGGAACTCGTTTCCGACCCCGCAGGCCGCCCTGTCCCGACCGCACAACGGACGTCCGGCGACGGTCATCAGCGCGTTCGCCCAACAGCACGGTGACCCGACCGGCACCCGCTCCAGCGCTCTCAACGTATTCATCCCCGACGCTCTGGCAACCGGTCGCTTCGACCTCCGTCCCGACTGCTACGTCCGCGAGATCACCGTCGACGGACGCGGCCGGGCCAAGGGTGCCGTGTACCAGGACGACTCCGGGGACGTGTACGAGCAGGAGGCCGACGTCGTCGTCCTGGCCTGCGGTGCCGTCGAGACCGCCAGACTCATGTTGCTCTCGGCCTCCGCCCGATTCCCCAGGGGGTTGGCGAACGGCAGCGACCTCGTCGGCCGCAACGTCACGTTCCACGAGTACAGCGCGGCCGTGGGCATCTTCGACGACCCCATCTACGCGTGGGCGGGCGGAGGCTACGTCAGCGCTAGCAGCTTCCAGTTCTACGAGCACGACGAGAGCCGCGGGTTCGCGGGCGGCGGCCACATGGCGGCGGCCGGCGTAGGCATCCCGTTGCCGATCAACTGGACCGTGCCGGACCGGCCTGCGTGGGGTGTCGGCGCCAAGCAAGTGGATCGGGAGTTCTTCAACCACAGCATGGCCGCCGCCATGGTTGTCCACGACCTGCCCCAGCACGACAACCGGGTGGATCTGGACGACGCGGTCACAGACGCCTGGGGACTCCCGGTCGCGCGCATCACTGTGAAGCCCCACGAAAACGACCTCGCCATGGGTCGCTACCTGATCGACCGCAACGCCGAGATCCTCGCGGCCGCCGGGGCGACGAAGGTGCAGCCGGTCTACATCGATCGCATCACGGGAAACTGCTCCCACCAGCACGGGAC
>JADDPY010000653.1 GCA_016781635.1 Rubrobacter sp. | reverse complement strand
CGTCCTGCGCCGACTGCTGGAAGACCTGCGGCGGCAGCTGCGGCGCCACCTGCCCGTAGCGGGCCTGCGCCTCCTGCGGCGAGAGCGCCTGAGGGCCCTGCTGCTGGAAGCGGTTGAGGAAGTCCTGCTGATCCTGCGACAGGTTACCCGCCGGGTTGTTCGGCTGCGTCATATCTTGTTCCACCTTCCGATCGGGTATCTCATGCTATTTTTCTCCCCGCTTCGTGGCAGATCAAACAGGTGAAACCGAACCTCCAACCCTTGCGACGTTTACCGGTTCGCCGCCTCAGGATGCCCCTTCCGGTCCTGGGGAGAAAACCGGAAGGGGCATCCGGGGGTATTGGCACCGCCGCGCCGCTGTTCTCATCCATAAGCAGAGAACCATTAGGGGTTGCCTGCGAAGGTCGAGCCCGTAATGGCCGACCCAACCCCTCGATCGCACCGACCAAGCTCGTGATGTCCAGTTATAGAAACACACCTCACGAAGCCGATGGGGCAATCCTAGCTCTACTACGCCCTCGCGACGATCATGGGTACGCGCCGGAGGTTACGCTCAGGAGAAGGGAGGAGGAACGGCTCCCCGCCCGCCTCGACATCAAAGAAGTAAAAGTCCACTCACACGCCCGCATCCTCGTCGAGAACAACGCCGTCAACCAGAAGGTCGCGGTGAAGATGCTCGAGAGGCTCGGCTACCGGGCGGACGCGACGGCCGACGGCCTGGTAGCCTGTCGATGCTCTCGTGTCCCCTTAAAGTCTTGTTTGTCGGGGTGCAGAATTTTTCTCTCGGGGTTTTGCCGGGGGGCTGCGAGAGCTTCGAAAGTGGCGCGGGACATCTTCTGCATTGCGTCGCGGGCGGAGCCTTCCGCCGTTTCCCCCGAGAGGACCACTAGAAAGTAACGCCGGTCGTTGCCGTCGCGGTCCTTGTAGAAGACAATCCCCGCGTCTCCGAAGCTGTCTTCGTAGGAGCCGATCTTGTGCGCCACTCGCACGTCCGGCGGCAGGGAGGCGGGGATGCGATCCTCGAACGCGGTCTCCGTCATCGCGGAGATCATCT
>JADDPY010000539.1 GCA_016781635.1 Rubrobacter sp. | reverse complement strand
GCCTCCCATTTAGGCTGTCCGGGCTCCGAGGTGTTACCAGCACCTGCGGGGCCATTTTCGTTGCCCTATCGGGCTTGACTTATCATAGCTTATCACCTACCATCATCTCGTGCAAGTCCTAGGGCTACATAAGGAGGTCCGTATGCAGGAGGAGGAGCGGCTATCGCTCCGTGAGGCCGCCAACGCCTTGGGAATCTCGGAGGTATCGGCACGGCGGTGGATCAAGTCAGGGAAGCTCAAAGCCTACAAGCCGGGGCTCAAGTACCTGATACCCAAGAGCGCGGTTAAGGAGCTTCTAGAGGGGAGCGCAACCGAGGATCAGCCGGACCTCGAGCGGATCATCGCGATGGATATGACGGAGTTTGCACAGTACATAGCGACGATCGACGACGCCGCGGTGCAGGGACTTCGGGAACAGCTAGACGCGGAAGCTGCACGACGGCACTCAACAGACCTTGGCGCGTCGCAACGCCTGGCCGTTCGGAGCTTCATAGCGGGCTTAGACCTGCAAGTTCGGAAGGAGCAGGTGACTCGGGAGCAACTCAACGCAATCGTAGCGGCGGTCTAGTGAAGAAGAGGACCGCGGACGTGAGCAATGGAAAAGGCCGAGCCCGCCAGCCCGGCCAGATCAACACTCCCCTACGACAAGGAGGTTAGATAGATGATACCAAAGGCCGAACAAGGTCGCACCGGGGAGCTGCGCCGCATCGGCGAGATCCTCGGCGACGAGGAGCCCCGCTACATGTTCCGCAAGGCCATCGAGAAGGTGAAGGTCGCCGTACCCATCGAGCGGGTCGCCGCCGAGTATGGCGAGTTCAGGCTCCTCGGCAGGGGCCGACTGCTAGGACGGTGCGTCGCACCGGACCACCAGGACCGGACGCCTTCGCTCACGATCTTCACCGAAGAGGGACGCTTCAAGTGTTTTGGATGCGGCCTGTTCGGTGATGCCGTCGACCTCGAGCGCGTTGCCGGGCGTCACCTCGAGGCGTGGACGGCCGTGGTGGCGCTCGCCGAGCGCTACGGGGTCGAACTACCGAAGCGCCCGCAGCGGTGGCACGGGTGGCAGACCGAGAAGGGGCGCAGGCAC
>JADDPY010000107.1 GCA_016781635.1 Rubrobacter sp. | reverse complement strand
CTCGAACGTGGAATATTTTCCATCCCGCACGTCTCCTTCCGGAGGGGGACATGGGAAAGCGGAAGAGTGGTCGCTGCGTGTGCCCGCCAGTTTGGCAACAAGCCAATCGGGGCACTATTCGTTCTTCCCGATTCGAGAAACGGTCACGATGGACAAAGGAGTTGTACGACCGTGAGCGCAGTCCCTGGCATCACCCTCAACGACGGCAACACCATCCCGCAGCTCGGTTTCGGGGTCTACCAAATAGGGCCGGAGGACACCGCACAGGCGGTGGGCAAAGCCCTCGAGATCGGCTACCGGCACATCGACACCGCAGAGATGTACGGCAACGAGAAGGGGGTCGGCGAGGCCGTGCGCGCCTCCGGCCTCGACCGCGGCGACGTCTTCGTCACCAGCAAGCTCAACAACGGCTTCCACGAGCCCCAGGACGCCCGCGATGCGTTCGAGAGGACGCTCTCCGAGCTCGGCTTCGACTACGTGGACCTGTTCCTTATCCACTGGCCGTTGCCCACGCTCTACGACGGCGACTTCGTCTCCACCTGGAAGACGCTCGAGGAGTTCCACCGCGACGGCCGCGCCCGCTCGATCGGGGTGTCGAACTTTCAGATCGAGCACCTGGAGAAGCTGGCCGCCGAGACCGACACGGTGCCTGCGGTAAACCAGATCGAGGTGCACCCCTACTTCGCCAACGACCGGGTGCGTGGCTACGGCCGGGAGCACGGGATCGCCACGGAGGCGTGGGCGCCGATCGCGAAGGGCAAGGTGCTCGACGATCCCACAATCACGCAGATCGCCGACAATGTTGACAAGACGCTGGCGCAGGTCGTCTTGCGCTGGCACATACAGCGCGGCGACATCGTGTTCCCGAAGTCGGTGACGCCGTCGCGCATGAAGGAGAACTTCGAGCTGTTCGACTTCGAGCTCGACCCCTCCGACGTCGAGGCGATCACCGCGCTCGACCAGGGCGAGGAAGGGCGCACCGGCCCGAACCCGGACACGTTCGCCTACGTCCCAAGCTAACTCCTTTCCGAACGGGTCGGGAGCACGCACACGACGGCGCCCACCCGGGGCTAGAGGGGTTCTCCGTTTCTGCCAAGCCCCACTGCAGCCCGGCGTTGCGCTATTGGCGTCT
>JADDPY010000241.1 GCA_016781635.1 Rubrobacter sp. | reverse complement strand
TTCGGGAGATCGTGACCTCCGGCGACGTCGAAGTGGCGAGGGTAGGCCGGGCTGTAAGGATCCGGAAAGCTAGCCTGATCGCGTACATGGAGCGCGCGGCGAACCGGAGTTGACCTGGATAAATGGCAGAACACAGGAGGTGGCCATGTAAGCAAATTCTTGACGAACACGAAAAACACACGAACACGGAAGGAGAAAAAGATGCCGATGCGAACGGCCATCGACTACGGAGGAATAGAGCCGGGGATGTACCGGGCTCGCCTCTCCGGGGTCGAGGACATTTCGGAAGGGGGGTTTGGGCCGTATACGAAGTGGTTCTTCGCCCTCGAGGACGAGGATTGGTCGGGGCCACCAGAGCTACGGGCGAACTCCTCCCAGAGCTTCGCCCCGCAAGCGAAGGGACGCGCCTGGGCAGAGGCGCTGCTCGGAAGGAAGGTGAAGGGGGGAGAGTCGATCGAACTCGAGTCGCTACTCGGGCGAGAGTGCTACCTCATGATCCGCCTCGAGGAGACCGAGATGGGGACGTTCCCGCGGATCGACTCCGTCAACCCGGTGAGGCGTGGAGAGTCTGGGCAGGGTGCCAAGAAAGGGCCTCCGAATCCCCCGGATGACTCTGGCGAGGACTTCAAAGACCTGCCCTTCTAGACAGAAAGCCGGATGGGGGGCTTGTCCCCCCGTTCGGTCGAGGAGAAGAACAAGGTGGAGCAACAGAACGTCTCACCGAGCCCCAGAGATTACAGACAGTGGGTCGTATGGCGACAAGAAGAAAGAGACGGAAAACAGACCAAGGTCCCGTATTGCGCGCTCGATGGGCGCAGGGCCTCCACGTCGGACCCGTCGACCTGGTCGACCTACCAACAGGCTGCGGCCGCAGCCAGGAATGGGGATT
>JADDPY010000332.1 GCA_016781635.1 Rubrobacter sp. | reverse complement strand
GGAAGCTTCATCTTCCTCGGGCCCACGGGTGTTGGCAAGACCGAGCTCGCCAGGACGCTCGCCGAGTACCTCTTCGGCGATCAGGACGCGATGATCCGGATCGACATGTCGGAGTTTCAGGAGCGCCACACGGTCTCCAGGCTCGTCGGTGCCCCTCCGGGCTACGTCGGTTACGACGAGGCCGGGCAGTTGACGGAGGCGGTGCGTCGTCGTCCGTACAGCGTGGTCCTGTTCGACGAGATCGAGAAGGCCCACCCGGACGTCTTCAACACGATGCTCCAGCTCTTGGACGACGGGCGCCTGACAGACTCCCAGGGTCGGACCGTGAACTTCCAGAACACGGTCATCATCATGACCTCGAACGTCGGGAGCCAGCACCTCGTCTCGACGAAGCAGTTCGGGTTCACGAGTCGCGACGGCGTGGACTTCCAGGAGACGCAGCGGCGGGCGCTGGACGCCCTGGAGAAGTCCTTCCGGCCGGAGTTCCTCAACCGCGTAGACGAGATCATCGTCTTCGAGCCCCTGAGCCGGGACGACGTGTTGAGGATCGTGTCCACGATGCTCAAGAGGCTCAACAAGCACCTCGAGAGCCAGAAGATCCAGGTCGAGGTCACCGAGGCTGCCAAGGGCTTCCTTGCCGAGACGGGCTATGACCCGAAGTTCGGCGCGAGGCCGCTGGCGAGGGCGATCCGTCGCTACATAGAGAACCCGCTCTCCAGCCGGATTATCGGCGGCGAGTTCGACCCGGGCGACGTGGTCGTCGTGGACCACACCGAGGGCGAGGAGGGCCTGAACTTCCGCACAAAGGTCGCCGCGACCCAATAAGGCAAACCGAACGCCTTTCTTTCGGGGCCCCCGCGACGGGGCCCCTTTTTCTTGCCCCGAAAAGGGCCAACGGTGCCGTAGATCACCAGCGATCCGGGTTTCGGGAGCCATGATCGCGCCACAAGCAGCGGTGTGTTCATCTCCCGCCGCGAGCCCGTAGGAGGTACCGCCATGCGCCGCACAAGCTCCCTGTTCGGTATCGGCATCCTGCCCGCCGTGTTGTCAGCGGCGATGGGGGACGTGGCCCACGCTCACGTGGAGTGGTTCGAGCGGGCGGCGGAGTACGAACCGAGCCGGGACCTCTTTTTCCGCCCACTCCCCGTAGCCGTCAGGCTGGCGACGCTCGCGGCGGGTTTTCTTCTGTGGCGGAAACGCGGTCGCGGCTTCGTTCCCGGCCGCCAAGCGCTCGGCGCGCGGGAGGAGGGACGGAGCGCGCTCTACGGGTTGTTACCTACGATCCTGGGTGTCCACGCCGCCGCCCCGCTGTTCTTCGTCGGGGCGCACAGGGGAACCTCTTCTCGCCGGACAACGTGATGCCCGCACCCGTGATCGAACTTCCTCGGGCTCCTGGTGGCGCTCTGAGGCCCTACAGAGTACCCCCGCTGTGTGTACAGTCCGCGACGGCGGTAGCCTAACCGTAGAGGTGGTGCTTTACGTACTCAAGCAAGCCAATACCCTCATGCCTTGCGAGCCCTTCGCTAACGCCCCAACGCACCTCGGTATGCGCCCCATCTTCTTCCATGTAGTCAACCGCCACAACAAGCGTAACGGCTCGAATGTTGGCGTTATCCTGATCCCCGAATCTTGCCTCTAACTCCGCCATCAAATTGGCCGCAACCGCGCCTACAACTGCCCTATCAACCGCCACAGAATACCTCCAGAGCTCGGAACCGCGTCATCATATTTTATTCACGTTGCAACGCCGTCCGGCATTTACTAGTAAGGACAGGACTGGCTCTGCTACTGTCTGATGTACCGTATAACAAATGCCCGGCACGAAAAAGCCCCCGCCGAAGCGGGGGTCACTAGGCGTCGGATCGGGGTCTACGGCGTCGTGCAGTTGGACTGAGCTATCTCTCCAACACCGTGCGGACGTCTTGCCCAGAGCGAAGGGACTTCACCCCTAGCAATGGAGCGGCAAAACGAGGTCCGACCTCTGTCGGCTCGCGCCGTGCCGACGCGTCGCGGGCTACGTTTTTTGGATTGACCCGTGACCTCTGCCCCGCCCCCCGACACCCAACGACTCGGCGCAGCCCCTCAAGGCCTCCAGAAGACGCAGGCGTTCGTCCTGCCCCAGGTCCCCCAACATCTTCTCCTCGATCTTCAAGACCGCCTGATGTGCCCGGCCGACCAACCTCTCACCCTCCTGCGTGGGATAAGCCTGCAACACGCGCCCATGCTCCGGATGCGCCCGGCGCGAGACCAGCCCCGCGCCCTCCAGCTTCACCAGGATGCCGTTCATGGTCTGCGGCGTAACGAAACACCGCCGCGCGACCTCCGCCCCCGACAGCCCCGGCCCCTCCGCCAACACGCTCAAAGCCGCGTACTGCGGCGTCGTTAGCCCCAGCTCCCGCAACGTGTCGTCCATCTCTAGCCTCAAGGCGTGCTCCGCCCGCTTCATCTGATACCCGATCCTGCCGCCTAAAGCATCCTCGATCTCCATAATTACCCCTTGTGATATAAGGACCCTGATATAATATAAGGGTACTGATAAGTGTAGCAGGGGAGGACATTCGTGGCGTACATAGCTCGGGATGGGGGCGTTGTCACCTTGATCAACGTGTTCACCGTCTCACCGGAGGATCAGAAGCGGCTTGTGGACCTGCTCGTGCGGGCAACCGAAGAGGTAGTGAGCCGGCAGCCGGGTTACGTCTCGGCGAACGTTCACGAGAGCTTTGACGGCGCACGGGTCACCAACTACGCCCAGTGGCGGAGCCGGGAGGACTTCGAGGCAATATTCCGCGATCCGGAGGTCGTCGCCCACATGCGCGAGGCAGAGAGGATCGCGGTTTCCTACGAGCCGTACCTCTATAAGGTCGCTTATACGCATAAGGCAGGCTGAGGTGAGAGGGGAGGGAGAGGACGTTGCGGGGCGTTTTGAGATCACACCTCGGGGGCCCTACTCGCTTGCGGCGAGCGTGAGGTTTCTGAAGGGTTTCGCACCCGCCGCTTACGACGGTGGGGGGGTGGACCAGCTCCGGCTCGCCTTCGTCGCCGACGGGGGAGACGAAGTAGCGGGGGTGTACGTCCACGAGGAGGACGGGGTGGTCGTCGGGGAGGTCCATGGCGGGGCGGACGTGGGGGTGGTTCGCTGCCAGGTCGCGCGCATACTCTCGCTCGGCGCGGATGGGAGCGGTTTTCCGAGGGTGGGGGAGCGGGATCCGGTCGTGGGGCGGTTGCAGGTGCGTTATCCGGGGCTCAGGCCGGTGTGCTTCTACTCGCCCTACGAAGCGGCGGCGTGGGCGATCATCGGGAACCGCATCCGGATCGCGCAGGCGGCGAGGGTCAAGGCGAGCATGGCGCGGGAGCTCGGGCCCGTCGTGAAGGTGCGCGGCAAGGGGCTGCACGCCTTCCCGGGGCCGTCGCGTCTGGCACGATTCGAGGGCTTCCCGGGGTTGTTCGGGCGGAAGGCAGAGTACTTGCGGAGCCTGGGAAGGGTCGCCACCGAGGGCAAGCTCGATGCCCCGTACCTGCGTTCCCTGCCCGTCGAGGAGGCGCTCGAGGACCTGAAGAAGCTCCCCGGCATCGGGCCGTTCTCGGCGGAGTTGATCCTGCTGCGCGGCGCGGGTGAGCCGGACCACCTCCCGGCGAACGAGCCGAGGCTGGGTAGGGCCGTGGCCCTGGCCTATGGGTTGGACGAGCCGCCGGCGGCGGAGGAGTTAGCGGAGACCTCCGAGGTCTGGCGCCCGTATAGGACTTGGGCCGCGTTGCACCTGCGGGCGGCGTTGGAGGAAGAGACACGCGAGATCTCCGGCACCTGACGGGTGGCGGGCTCTGGTCGCGGCCCTGGCGGCCTACCACTCCCTCGCCGTCTCGCGTGAGGTGGCGCTTTCGGAGCTGGCAGCGGAATACACCGGATGTGCCCCTAGAGCGCCGTCCATCCACCGTCGACGGTCAGGGTGGTCCCGGTCACGAAGTTCGAGGCGCGGGAGGCCAGGAACAGTGCGGGGCCTATAATCTCCCAGGGTTCGCCGAAGCGCCCTTGGGGAACCCGGCCCACCGCGTCACGGTACCAGGCCTCGTCCTCCATGATCTGCCTGACCAGGGGCGTGGTGAAGTACGCGGGGGCGAGGGCGTTCACCTGCACGTTGCTTGAGGCGAACTCCAACGCGAGCACCTTCGTGAGCTGGACGATAGCTCCCTTGCTCGACGCGTACGCGGCCTGGCGCTCCATCGCCACGAGCCCGAAGATCGAGGCCATGTTGATGATCTTGCCTCGCCCAGCCGATACCATGAGCTTCCCGTAAGCTTTGGCGCAATGGAACACCCCTTTGAGGTTCACGTCGAGCACCTCGGAGAACTCCTCGGGCCTGAGTTCCAGCACCGGCTTGCGCCGGTTGATGCCGGGGACGCTGACGGCTATGTCTACCCCGCCGGCCCAAGCTTCGATCTCCCGCGCCGAGGAGAGCACGCTCTCCCAGTCCCGGACGTCGACCTGCACCGCAAGACTCTTGCGCCCCAGCCTCGAGATCTCCTCGACGGTCGCGTGCGTCCCCTCGGGATGGATGTCTACGCACGCCACGTCCGCGCCGAAGTGCGCGAAGCCCAAGGCGATCATCTTCCCGAGCCCCGAGGCCGCCCCCGTAACGACGGCTCGCTGCCCGTCGAGGCGAAAGATGTCCTGTATGCCCTCCGGAAGTTCCACTCGTTCGACCTCACCGGCCATGTCTTTCACTCCTGACACTATCCGCGTCTGCTCCCAGCACCTATGCTTCTTTACCCAAGCCGAACCTCGAACGCGCAACACGTGCCGGAGAAGAACCCAGAACGCGGGGGAAGCAGCGGATCGCCCTCGCGTCCTAACGGCCACCGGGGTACCCTTTTTGACGGGGCACGCGGCGGGGTCGGGGCCCGAGTATTGATCGCGCGAACACACACGCCAAAGGGACCGAGCGGCATCGAGGTTGGCGA